>DATNIO010000084.1:0-17940 GCA_035604385.1 Verrucomicrobiia bacterium
TTGTAACCCTTCTTGGCGACTTCCGCGGCGTGCTGTTCCAGGTCGGCGCGGGTGAAGAGTTGCGGGGCGAGGTCGGAGTTATATTTGCAGTCGGTCAAAAAGGTCTGGGTCAGCTTGCGGTCGTTGCGGGAAAGCTCGATGCTCAGCGGAGTCTTGACGCCGTCGAGCGCCTTGTACTGCGTGTAACTTGTTATGACTTCGGTGTTCACGCGGGTTTCAGGATCGCGCGTCACCACGATCCAGCGCAGCGGCAAGTGCGAAAATCTGTCGATCCCCAGCCGCATCACGCGGTGCTCGCTGTCGGTAAACTCGATCCATTCCGCTTCCTTCAAGTCGATTAAGTCGGTGCCCGCGTACCGCACGTCCACGCCGGGCTCATTCATGCGCTTGCGCAGCATGTTGTTCAGTCCGGATTTCAATTGCTCGTTGAAATTCTTGATAAGGTCTTCGGGCTGCTCGGAAACGCCGCTCTTGTCGAGGGTCCAGCCATTTTCACCATTGAATATCGTGATCATCGCGCCGCCGTGCGTGATCAACAGCTCGTCGGCGCCCATCAAGAATCCCAAGATCGTGTGCTCGCCCTTGGAGAAATATTCCACACGGTTCTTGTCCGGCAGCAGCCAGATATCGCGGAACAGTGTAAAGCCCGTCAACGTTTCGGCCGTCCCGAATTGCGCCTCCCGCCCGTCGCACTGCGTATCGCGCACATTCAGATACGCTTGCCCGCCCAGAGCGGCGACGACCTGCCGCACCACTTGCCGCCCCTTCGCGGCGCTTTCGTCGGGGAGCATTTCCTGTGTCTGCCCGGCGAGCGCGGGAGTTCCGCAGGTCCACGCCAACCCCAGCACCACGATCGTGCAAGCCATCGTCCGGAATATCAGCCGCAAGGGATCAAACCTCCACATACATGGAAGAGCAAACCGGCCATAAAGGTTGCCAAGGTTTTGGTGGCGCAGGCTTCTAGCCTGCGGGGTTTGGTCCATGCAAGGAGTAACCCCCACAGGCTGGAAGCCTGCGCCACCAAAAAACTGCGCGCCCGCCCGTTTCTTACTTCTCGGTCCGCGCCAGCCGCGCGGCCGTGACCAGTTCGCGAAATAGCGCCTGCGCCAGGGCATCCGCCGGCATTCTTTCCGGGTGCCACTGCACGCCTACAACCCAGTTCGAATCGTCCGTCCACTCAACCGCTTCGATTACGCCGTCCGGTGCGCGCGCCGTAACGCGCAAGCCGCGCCCCGGCTCCAGTATGGATTGGTGATGCCAAGAGTTGACCTCGGCTTGAACTGCGCCGGAGAGTGTCAACACGCGCCCGGGATCGAGACTTGCCCCGTGGATGGCATCCGGCGCTTCGCTACCATCGGGAAGTTCATCTTCTTCCGGGCTGTGGCACACTTTCGTGCCAAGCTCGGTGGGGATGTCCTGGACGAGGCTGCCGCCGAGAAAAACGTTCAGCGACTGAATGCCGTAGCAAATGGCCATCACCGGTTTGCACGCGGACAGCGCGTGTTCGAGCAAAGCGAAATCGGTGCGCTCGCGAGCGGCGTCGGCATCGGCGTCGGCCGGATGGCGCCTCGCGCCGAAGTGCGCCGGATCGACGTCGGCCGGGCTCCCGGTGAGCAGGAACGCGTCCAGGTTTTCCGCCTCGCGTTTCAAGACATCGGCCCTTGAAGCGAGAGAAACGAGCACAGCTTCGCCGCCCGCTCTTTCCACGGCATTCAAATATTTGTCGATTTTGACACGCCGGTTGGCGGCTTCTTCCGCGGCGGTGCGCCACGGTACGCCGATGCGCGGGCGGGAAAGAACTTGCTGGGCCATGGGAGGTGCCATCGTAGCATTGGGCAGCAAGCCCAGCAATACTCGCACGAGTTGAACGCGCACAAGTAGGACACGCTTCAGCCTGTCGCCTTTTACTTATGGCCTGAAACCCGGCAGCCTGTGAAGCCTGTCCGACTGGAAACCGCAGACTAAGTGGCAGCGGCAGCGGAGGGTGCGGCTGGCGGCGCAATTGACGCCGCGGGCTGGGGAATGTTTTTCCGGCGCAGCAACTCGACGATGTCCAAATAAAGTTTCGCCCTTTGCTGGTGGCGCTCGTTGGCGCGAGTCACGTAGCGCACCGCAATTTCAAATCCGAGATTGGCCGGGCGAACGCTGATCGCGGGGCCGGCGGAAAACGGGCGAACTCCGCGGGCGCTTCCGAGCTGTCCCCATTCCTGTTCCGCCAGATGCGCGTTCGCCTCTGTTTCCTTCGTCACGATTTTCTGAATCTCTTCGGCGATGGGATACGGATCCTGATCCACCGGGAGGGCCAGCAGTAATTCGTCCCAGAGCCATTGTCCGGAAGTGGAAAAATTGAAGTAGTGCCCTTCGATGGCGTAGCTGTTGACGAACGTCACGCGGCGTCCGGTGGGATGTCCGGCATCGTTCCAGTTGCCGGTTTCGAGCACCACGGTATGGAACAGTCCGATTTCGACGACTTCGCCGCTCACGCCGTTGATTTCCACCCAATCACCGTGACGAATTCCGTTTTTCCCCATGAGCACGAACCAGCCGAAAAATCCGACGATAAAATCCTTCATCGCAACCGTAAGCCCGGCGCCGGCGAGGGCCAGAACCGTGGCCATCTGGCTGGGCATGCCGAAAACGATCAGCAGAATCAGAATGGCGCCCGCCGCGCGCGTGACGATGTGCGCGACCGACCGCAAGGTCAGCAGTTTTTGCTGATCGGGCTCCACGCGCGCGAACATTCGCTCCAGAAAGTAAGTTGTGAGCAACACGGCTACGCCGATGGCCAGCATCAAGGCAACGGAAATGAGCAGGCCATGCAGCAGATCGCGGCGGCGCGAAGCCACCAGCGTACTCCACTGTCCATAGACGCCAGCGAGGTCCTGCTGATTGCGTATGCGGCTGTCCAGGCTGGACAATCTTTTCTGCAACGCGGTCAGCGATTTGTAGGAAGAAATTGTGGAACCGGCTTGCCTGGAGGAGGGATTCTTCGTCGAACCTCCGCTTGCTGCAGTTACTGGAAGCCCGTTTTCCAATTGCTTTGATTGCTGAGATTGCGCTTGTTCAAGCTGGGCTTCGAGTTTATCGTGCCTGCCGGAAAATGAGGCGACCGACGCGGCCGCATCGCGTTCCTCCTGGTAGAGGCGTCCCACCTCCGATTGCAGCGCATACCATGCCCGGGCGCGCGATAGAAATGAAGCGGAAGCCGGCAGGGTCGAGCCCGCCTGCCTTCCGACGATGCTGAGATCCAGTTGACCGCCGCTGCTTTGTTCCGAGGCGTTATATTCATCGACCATGCGCTGGATTCGGCTCTGGGGATCGCCTCCGGCCCGCTCAAGATCTTCGTGCGCGTCGGCGAGTTCGTCCTCGCTTAATTCCTGGCGAGACTTCGCGAGATCGAGCTCCTGCGTGAGATCTTCCTTCTCATTTTCCCTGGCATGCGCCAGGAGTTGCGTAAGGTGCGAAACATTCACACTCAACTCGGCAGCTTCTTGTTCGCCTTTTGTTATCCGGTCGAGGATGGCCTTGATTTCAGGAGTGGAGGGAACAGGTTGGGAAGATGCCGCATAGAGCGCCGCGGCAAACGCAAAATCAACTTCATGGTCGGCCTTGCGGAGCACGTTCCGCGCCAGGTCTTGCTCTTCCGGCGTGGCGGCAAGCTGGGAAAGCACCTGCGCGTCACGGAATTGTTGCAGGTTCACGGGCGATTGAGGGAGTTTCGATGCAGGTCCAGAGGACGAAACCGTACGAGCGCCCCACTCGGTGGTCACGAAAAGGCCGGCTCCTGTGAGCACGAGGAGCGCGATCAAAACAATAAGAACTCCGCGCTGGTTAGATTGCATAGTGCGTTCCAATTTCCCCCGCGATCTCAAATCCCCGAATGGCTTGGGGGATCAGCCGCGGTTCACCCCAGGCTATGCGCCGAGCCAGCGGCCCAACGGCTCCCACCCTTCGGAATGATCGCAAATCACCTTGACAGTGGCCGTGATGGGGATCGCCAGAATCAGACCTATCGCGCCCCAGATCCATCCCCAGAATAATAACGCAGCGGTGACGGCGAGAGCATTCAAGTGGACGCGCCGCCCCACAATCGCGGGCATCAAGACGTTCAGGCCGACAATATGAAGGAATGTCAACATGGCCGCAACCCCGAAGTATGGTCCAATCGTGTTCCACTGCGCCAGGCCGATCAGAAATGGCGGAATCCACGCCAGCAACGCGCCGAGGTACGGCACCAGGTTCAGAAGTCCTGAGACGCAACCTAGCAGAAAAGGATAATTCAAATGAATGGCGAGAAAGAACCCCCAGCTCAAAAGCATCAGGATGAGGGCCACGAGAGCATTGCCCGCCACAAAACTTCGGAGCATCAAACTGACTTCATCGAGCGCGCCCCGGACGCGCTCCTGATGTTCGTCCGGGAATAAATCAATCGTGGCTTTCCAAATGCGGGGTTTTGCGGCGAGCATGAAGAAAACCAGAAACGGCACGAACGTCGCTACCACCAGAATGGAGTACAACGATCCCGCTCCTCGTAGCAGCCACTCGCGCACCGGAGGCGGCTCAACCGTGCGCAGCGGCGTCCGCCCTTTTTCCGCCGCGGGCGCGATCGCCTCGACTCCTTTTTCCAGGGTGGTCATTTGACGGTCGAACGCCGTGGTCACGTGGCGCAAGACTTCGCTGTAGCGCGGCCAATCGGCCATAAATTGATTCGCTCGAAGCACGACGAGATATCCAAGACCGGCAAAAATCGCGGTGACGGTGAGCAGCACCACCAACGCCCCCAGCGCGCGCGGAAAGTGGATTCGCTCCAAGAGGCCCACGACCGGATCAAGGAAATAGGCAATCAAGACGGCGAGCAGCAGGGTGACCACAACATCGGAGGCAAAATACAAGAAGGCAAAAACGATCGCC
Organism: Verrucomicrobiia bacterium; assembly: GCA_035604385.1. Classification (GTDB taxonomy): domain Bacteria; phylum Acidobacteriota; class Terriglobia; order Acidiferrales; family UBA7541; genus Palsa-360. The sequence continues at coordinate 4,912 of DATNIO010000084.1, forward strand.
GCCGCGATGATGCGCTGAGACGGGTTCGACCGCGATGTGAGTTTGACGTCTTCCAGCTGCATATTCCCACCCATTTCAACATAGCACACCCCCCAATCCGGACAAACCGCGGCAAACTGCGGCTTGCCCCAGACAGCAAGGCTGGGATACCGTAGATAGCACCACCATGCTCGCCGCCGCTCTCCCTGTGACCCCGCTGTCGCGCTTGGATTTCCGGGCTGCTCTGGACATTCTGATCGTCGCGGCGTTGATCTATTATTTGTTGAAACTGCTGCGCGGGACTCGCGCGGTGCAAATGCTGGTGGCGCTTGCGCTGCTTTTCGTTTTTTATCGCGGCGCGCAATGGGCGCGTCTGGAAATGGTCGAGTGGCTGCTCACGACGATGTTGCCGTACGTGGCCATCGCTCTCATCATCCTGTTTCAGCCGGAAATCCGCAGGGCGCTTTCGCGCGTTGGGCGGAACCTGTCCTTGATGAATTTTGCGTCGCGCAATCCGAAAGGCTCGTACGATGACATCGTCATGGCCGCCGAATATTTTTCTCAGAACCGCATCGGCGCGCTCATCGTCGTCGAACGGCAAGCCGGCCTGCGCACGTACATCGAGAGCGGCATACCGCTGGACGCCCAGCTTTCCTACGACTTGCTGGTTTCGATTTTCCGGCCCGGCTCTCCCTTGCATGATGGCGCAGTCATTATCGAAGGATCGCGCGTCGCGGCGGCCGGCTGTTTCCTTCCGCTCTCGTTGAATCCGATGATCTCGAAGCAACTGGGCACGCGGCATCGCGCGGCGATTGGAATCACCGAAGACAGCGACTGCGTGGTGGTCCTGACTTCCGAAGAAACGGGCTCGATCTCGGTCGCTTCGGCCGGAGCGATCGAAACCAATCTTTCCCCGGAAGATTTGAGCGATCGCTTGCGCGAAATGGTTTCGCGCCGCCGGGCCACCATGGTCCTGCCTGCCGCGGTTTCGCAATCGCGAACTCCGGTGCGGAGATAGACCTTGGGTTTCCTGCGCAAGTACGTTTTCGCCAATGCGGGCTTGAAGCTTCTGGCCCTCGCCATTTCGTTTCTCATTTGGGTGACGTACACTGCCGAGCCCTACGCCGAGGTCGGCTTTCAGGTGCCGCTCGAATTCACCACCATGCCGCCCGAACTGGAAATGTCGGGCGACGTCCCCACGTCCGTCCATATCCGCGTGCGCGGCCGCTCGGCTCTGCTCCGCCGCATGATTCCCGCCGATCTGAACCTGCGTCTGGACATGAAAAGTGGGAAGCAAGGAACCATGGCCATCCCTTTCACGCCCGAAATGGTGGGCGCACCGTATGGCGCGACCGTCGTGCAGGTTGAACCGACCGAAATCCACGTTACTCTTGTGCCACGCCACGGCCCCGCTCCTCCCGCCGGATGACCGGCGGCGTGCTAGACTCGAAAAACCGAGGGCGAGTTGATTGCCCCGGCCAATCCTGATTCAAAATGACCAAAGAACTGTTCGGCACGGACGGCATTCGCGGCATTCCCGGCACTTATCCGCTGGACGACGCCACGCTTTACGGAGTCGCGCGGGCGCTGGGCAAATATCTGCTCGAAACCGACGCGAAGCCTCGTGTCCTGATCGGCATGGATACGCGCGAATCCGGGCCTCACATCGCGGCGCAGCTTGCCGCCGGCCTCGCCGAGGACGGTGTGGCGTTCCTTTCCGCGGGCGTCATCACGACTCCTGGTGTTGCTTGCCTCGTCCGGCAAAACAAATTTTCGGCGGGAATGGTGATTTCCGCTTCCCATAATCCATTTCATGACAATGGCGTCAAGCTATTCGCCGGAACGGGGATGAAATTTCCGGATGACGTCGAGGAGCACCTCGAAACCGAAATTCACCAGCACAAAGGCCGTGAGACCGCGCCGCACGGCGTTCCTGTCCCGGCCGATCTCTCGCTCGATGAGGAGTATTTGAAGTACCTGCGTGGGCGCGCCATCCCCGGAGCGAATCTCAAGGGATTGAAATTGGTCCTCGATTGCGCCAATGGCGCCGCGAGTCTCCTTGGACCGGCGCTGTTCCGTTCCCTCGGCGCGGAAGTGATCGCCATTCACAACCAGCCGAACGGGCGCAACATTAACGACGGCTGCGGCTCGCTGCATCCGGAAAAGCTGCGCGAGAAAGTCCTCGAAACCCGCGCGTCGCTCGGCGTGGCGTTTGACGGCGATGCCGACCGCGCCATGTTCGTGAGCGCCAGCGGGCGTCACGTGGACGGCGACGGAGTTTTGCTGGCCGCGGCGCGATATTTAAAGTCCGTCGGGCAGTTGCGCGGCGGCCGCGTCATTGGCACGACGATGGCCAATCTGGGCCTCGAGCGCGTCCTGGACGCCGAGGGCCTGAGCCTCGCGCGGGTCCCCGTGGGCGATCGCTACGTTCTGGAAGAAATGCTGCGCAGCGGCGCAAATCTCGGCGGCGAGCAATCCGGCCACATCATATTTCTCGACGACGCGACGACCGGCGACGGCCTTCTTACGGCGCTCAAGATCGCCTGCCTCGTCGCTCTGCGCGGCCCGCTCGACGAACTGGTCCACGGTCTGAAAGTGTTTCCCCAAACGATCGTGAACGTGCAAGTAAAGTCCAAGCCCCCCCTCGAATCCCTTCCCATCGTTTCCGCCGCGATTGAAAAGGCGACGAAAACCCTGGGCGCCGCCGGACGAGTCGTTGTGCGCTATTCGGGCACCGAACCCAAAGCGCGCGTCATGGTCGAAGCCGAGCACGCCGAGGACGTTACGATGTGGGCCGAAACACTCGCCTCCGCCATCCGCGCCGCAATCGGCGCCTAGTTTTTCATTCCTCCTGGGAACTTTTTCCTTTCCTTGGCTTCCATATAAAGAGAGCAAATGGACTGCACGCGGGATGCGCAATGTTGCACCCCGCCTACGCTGGATGTGCGTCTGCGAGGTGTCTCATGAGCAATCACCTGGACGGGTACGCATTGCACTGGCCGAAGTGGAGCGTGACCGCACGTTTTCTGCGACGCATGGCTGTTGGCCTACTTGCTGTGGCGAGTCTGCTTTGGTTCGCGGCACGCATAGAAGAAATTAGTTCGCAGCGCGGCATTGAGACCAGCCGTGCGACTGGGCTGTCCGTAATTGTCCCCCTGTCCCACTTCACTCCCATACTCGCTAAACGTGTGTTCTCAGAAGCGAGGGTGGCTCAATCCGCGGTGTCGCCTGAGGGAACACGAATTGCCCGCACCGCGTCACTCCGCATCTTTGTCAGAAATTTTTCGGCGGCGCGGGAGTCGGTGGACCGGATCGTAAGGACCCGCGGCGGTTTCGCGGCCTCCATGACCATCTCGAGCCCCAAGGACTCCTCAAGATCACTTTCTGCCGATTTCGCAATCCCCACTGCGCAGTGCGATGCGGCGTTGCAGGAATTCAGATCGCTCGGCCGCGTCGAGGAGGAACATCAGGGTAGCGAGGAGGTCACTGCCCAATCTGAGGATTTGGATATTCGCCTCAAGAACGCGCGAGAAACCGAAATCCGGCTGACGAACATCCTTCGGGTTGGCACGGGCAAGGTCAGCGATGTCCTGGAAGTCGAAAATGAAATCACGCGTGTGCGCGAAGAAATCGAGCGCATGGAAGCTGAGCAAAAGCGCTTAAATAGTCGCGTCGTTTTTGCTTCGATTGATCTGAGCTTGACGGAGGAATTTCAAGCCGAACCCGGCATTCGGTCTTCGCAGCTTGGCCTGCGCATGAGAAACGCTTTCATCGATGGCTATCGTGGCGCAGCGGACGGGGTATTGAATGTCCTTGAAATTTTACTTTCGACCGGTCCGAGCCTGTTTCTTTGGGGCTTGATCCTCTTTTGGCCTGCGCGCTGGGCTTGGCGGCGCTGGCAAAAATCAAGGGCTCAAAGCGAGGCCAGAGCCTGAATTCTCCCAAAGACAGTAATCACCGAAGGTAAAATATGTGAAAAACTGTAGAAGCCTGAGCACAGTGAAGGGCCAACCCGGCCCATAATAACAATATCTTCTTATTTATCTTGATGTTAGCAAATTGTGGGGAGATATTTAAGGTGTGGCACTTGGTTTGCACTTGCTGTGGTCAAGTGGTTTTGATCTTTCCCGGGGTGGTTAATGCGTCCCGGCTGGTTCCGGGACGGGGTGAAATGGGGTTTAGCTGGAAGGGGCTCGGAGGCGAGCCCCTTTTGTTTTTTGGCCTGTAGTGTCAGCCCGCCTAACTTACTTCATTCGGCTACCCTGACGTGTTAAATGCAAAATTTATATAGCTAATTTTAAAGAGGATAGAGGATTGCGTGTGGCATCAGCAGAAGGGTGGCATCGCTGGCTTTGATCTTCCGCGAATCCCGAAAGTACATTACCTGTTCCGCACCACGGCGCGGTCTGCGCGTTGACGCTACAGTCTTATACCACTTAGCATGATGATGGTGCGGCCCACACTCCATGGCTAGAACAATCGACGAAGATCTCGCCCAGCTCGAAAGAGACATCCGCCAGCTGAAGATCGAGTACGAACAATACTTCGGCGGCGGAAAGGCCCGTCCGCCCTCGGACATCGAGTGGCGCATCGATACGACGCTCAAGCGCTATAGCGACCGGGGCGCGGAGATGAATTACAGCCAGCGCTTTCGCTACGGCAACCTGACTCAGATGTACTCGAAGTTTCGCGAAATCTTCCGCAAGCGCCTGAAACAAAAAGAAGAGGGCACGGTGCAGCGCCACTTCGGCGCCGCCGCTCGCGAGATTGAGGCGGAGCGGGCTCGCAAGCGCGCCGAAGCTGAAAAATCGGACGCCGCGCGATTCCCGTTTGCCGTCTCCTGGAAGGACCCCGACCAGGAGAAGAAAAAAGTCGAGCAACTCTTCGCGGCGTTTCGCGAAGCAAAAGCGCAGGCGGGAGAAGATACCGAGCCCCTGACCATGGACGCCTTCCAGAATTTTGTCCGGCAAAAAACAGACCAGCTCAAAAAGCAACAGGACGCGCATGAAGTCGAGTACGTCGTATCCGTCGAAGGCAAACACGCGCGGCTCAAGGCGCGCGTGAAATCCTGAAGATTAACTTTTCCCGGTTGTGATCCCCCACGAAACGCATCAGGCCTTGATGTACCACGGCACGTTGATCAGCACGATGTTGCGGCTGCCTTTCACCAGGAGCAGCGCCTTCAGCAGTTCCGCGCGCTGGTTGTGCAGCGGATAGTGATACCAGTGCCGCTCGACGAGTTCCGGCACGATCACCGCGATTTGCCTGCCCGGATTGTTCAACTCCATGTCCAGAACGTAATCCAGGATCGGTTTGATGATTAGCCGGAACGGCGACGCCAGATTCACCAGATTCGGCGGCGTCCCGCCGGCCTGCGCGACCGGCTGGGCGACAAGGCGGTTCCAATTGTCCTGCAGCGCGTTGGTTTCTTCTTCTGTGCCTACGTGCACCGCGTGAATTTCCGGCGAAAGCGTCAGCGCGAACTCCATCGCCCGCTGCGAAATGAGCGACCACGACTGAATCGGCACGATCACGATGGGCGGCCCGAGGTGTTCGATTTGCAGCGGGCTGGGACACCGGACTTCTTCGGTGACTTGATCGTAATGCCGGTGCACCCACATCATGGCGGACATCATCCCCGCGATCAGCAACACGCTGACCCAGGCTCCCGAAGTGAATTTCGCGACAAGCACGACCACAAGCGTCACGCCCGTGGCCGCGGCACCCAGCCCGTTGATGAGCATGCTGCGCCCTGCGCCACGGCCCGGGTTCCGCCGCCAGTGGCCCACCATTCCCAGTTGTGACAGCGTGAATGCCAGAAACGCGCCAATCGCGAACAGCGGGATCAGCCGGTCAGTTACGCCGCGAAAAATAATCAGCAAAATCCCTGCAAGGACGGCCAGTACATAAATTCCCTCCGAATACACGAGCCGCCGCCCGCGATAGCCGAATGAGTGCGGCAGAAATCCGTCGTGCGCAACAGCTTTGCAGAGGCGCGGAAAATCGGCAAACGCAGTGTTGGCGGAAAGCGAGAGAATCAACAGCACGGAACCGATCGTGAAGTAGTAGAACACTCCCCGTCCCGCAATGGCCGCGACGAGCAACGAAATCACGCTTTGATAACCGGGCAGCCCCGGATCGGTCGCCTGAATACCGTACGCGCGAACCAGGTAAGCGATGCCCGCGAGAAGAATTGCCAGCAGCCCAATGATCACGGTCAGCGTCCGCTGCGCGTTGCGCACGGTCGGCTCGCGGAACGCGCGCACTCCGTTGCTGACGGCCTCAACGCCCGTCATCGCCGTGCATCCGTTGGAGAACACTTGCAGGAGCAGCCACATGCTCACCGCGACAGTCGCGGGCCCCGCAACGCTCGCCGGCGGCGCGGCCACGGGAACAGGATGCCCAGCCGCAAATACCGTTTTCGTGAAGCCGATGAGAATGGCGACCAACAGCGAGCCGAGAAACGCGTACGTGGGGATCATAAAAAACACGCCCGCCTCCCGAACGCCGCGCAAATTCACGATCGTGACGATCACCAGGATGCCCAGGCAAAGAGCAAGCGTGTGCGGCTGAAGTTGCGGCACAGCGGAAACCAGCGCGCCCACGCCGGCGGAAATTCCCACTGCCGCGGTCAGCACGTAATCAAGCATCAGCGCCGCCGCGGCAAGGAGGCCGGGATACGTCCCCAAATTTTCCGATGCCACGGTGTAAGAGCCGCCCCCTCCAGGATAAGCCGCGATTGTCTGCCGGTAGGAAAAATAAACGATCGCCAGCAACACAATGATGCTGGCGCTCACCGGCACAATGTAAGCAACTCCCGCTGCGCCCAGCGGAATGAGCAGCGTCAGCGCCGCCTCAGGCCCGTACGCCGCCGAACTCAGCGCATCCAGACCGAAGATCGGTATTCCCGCGACGGGCCCGATCTGCTCGGCGCGCTCATCGGAAGTCGCTAAAGGTTTTCCGAGAAGTATGTCCACAAAAGACATGGGCCCTCCAAAGGATGGACGATGAGTGTAACGGGAGGTGCGGGCATTTGGAATGGCGAAGCTATTTGGGGCAGTTCCCACTTTTCGATTCCCGCGCCCGCGCATACTATAGTCGTTTTTGTTTCATCCTTTGGAGGATTCTGTGCCTGTGGAACGCGCGCTGGTAAGTGTTTACGACAAGAGCGGGCTGGCGGAATTTGTGCGGCAACCGGCCGTGCGCGGGATTGAGATTGTTTTCACCGGCAGCAGTGGGAACTGTTTAGTTGACACTGTAAACTAAAACATTTACACTCAAGCGATGATCGGCGGCTTCCGGCATAAGGGGCTTCAAGAAATTCATCTTGCCGGCAAGACACGCCGGATCGGCGCCGATCATATCCGGAAGTGCGTGCGTATCCTGCAATTGCTGGAAGTGGCGGAGCGGCCCGAGGACATGAACATCGCGGGCTTTCACTTCCACGGCCTGCAAGGCGATCCAAAACGCTGGTCGGTGCGCGTGACCGGGAATTTCCGGATCACTTTCGGCTGGTCGGGTGAAAACGCCTTGGAAGTCGATTTTGAAGACTACCATTAGGGAGGAAGTCATGGGACGAAAGAAGGGACTGCCGCCCGTCCATCCGGGCGAGATCATCAAGGAAGACATCCTGCCTTCTGTCGGCTTGTCCGTGACGGCCGCAGCGAAAGCTCTGGGCGTGTCCCGCCAGATGCTTCACGACATTCTGGCGGAGCGCAAGCCCTTGTCGGCCATCATGTGTCTGAAGGTGTCCCGTCTGTTCGGAAGTTCGCCGGAAGTTTGGATGCGGTTGCAGGCAGCCTACGACCTAAGGAAGGCAGAGCAAAACAAGAAGGTCATGCAACGCGTCGCGCGGATCGTGCCTGTAAAACCGGTCGAAGAAGTTCGGGCCTGAACCACTGCGCGAGCGGGCTTTCTTCAACCTGGAAGCTTGCTTGTCAGATGGGCCGCTCCCGCTTCACAATCTCCTCTTTCTTGATAGGTTCCAGCACACGGGCCAAATAGTTTGCGAGCATTTTGCATTTACAGCACAGACACGAAAAGGAGGCTCTTCCCGTCCGTGGCCAGATCCTTGGCGATCACCTGACCCTCGCCGATGTTGATGACCTTCTTTTTGGACCCAGTTCCCGCTTTTCGATTCCCGCGCTCGCGCATACAATAGGCGTTTTCGTTTCATCCTTTGGAGGATTCTGTGCTTGTGGAACGCGCGCTGGTGAGCGTCTACGACAAGAGCGGGCTGACGGAATTTGTGCGGCGACTGGCCGTGCGCGGGATCGAGATTGTTTCCACCGGCGGCACGGCCAAGCTGCTACGTGAAGCGGGAATTACTGTGCGCGATGTTTCCGACTTGACCGGGTGGCCGGAGATGCTGGGCGGGCGCGTGAAGACGCTGCACCCTAAAGTGCATGGCGGCATTTTATTTCGGCGCGGAGAGGCGGGCGACCGCGCGCAGACTGCGGAACACAAGATTGCGCCCATCGATCTGGTCGTCGTGAATCTCTATCCGTTTGAGGCGACCGCGGCGAAGCCGGACCTGACTCCCGAGGATTTGATCGAGAACATCGACATTGGCGGGCCGACCATGGTTCGCTCGGCCGCAAAAAATTTCGAGAGCGTTGCCGTAGTCACCAATCCTGCCGACTACGCCGCCGTCGCGGCCGAAATCTCGGCGCATGGAGAAGTGAGCCTGGCGACACGGCTGGAACTCGCGCGCAAAGCGTTCGCGCTCACCGCGCGTTACGACGGCAAGATCGCGACGGAACTCGAGCGCTTGTCGGCGAGCAGCGGGTCGATCGAGCTGGGCTTGCGCCCGTTGCTGCCCGAGCGGCTGCACTTTGCCTACGCGCGCCGGCAGGAGTTGCGCTACGGGGAAAATCCGCATCAGCGCGCGGCGCTTTACGTTCCCGCGGGATCAGCCGCCAAAGGTCTCGCCGCGGCTCGCCAGCTCCAGGGCAAGGAGCTTTCCTACAACAATCTTGTGGACCTCGAAGCGGCCCTCGACCTCGCCATGGAATTCCGGCGGCCCGCGGCCGTCATCGTGAAGCACAACAATCCGTGCGGCACGGCGGAGCAGGAGACGCTGGCGGAAGCCTACGTCAAAGCCCTGGCCTGCGATCCGATTTCCGCGTATGGCGGAGTGATGGCGTTCAATCGCCCGCTCGACGCTGCAACCGCCGAAGAAGTGGCGAAACTTTTCGTCGAATGCATCGTCGCGCCGGGATACGATCCGGCGGCGCTCGATAAATTTGCGGCCAAGAAAAATTTGCGTCTGTTGCATCTTCCCGCATGGGATAGCGTCGCGGGAGAATTCGATCTCGAATTGAAACGCGTCTCAGGCGGCATCCTCGTGCAAGAGCAAGATCGCCACGAACTCGCCGAGAGCGATCTGAAAGTTGTCACGCGTCGCGCGCCCACGCGCGAGGAAATCGAGGCCATGCTCTTTGGCTGGAAAGTTTGCAAGCATGTGAAATCCAACGCCATCGTCTTCGCGCGCGCGGGACAGACGGTGGGCATCGGCGCGGGCCAGATGAGCCGCGTCGACTCAGTGAAAATTGCCGTCATGAAGGCCCAATTGCCGCTGGCGGGAAGCGTCGTGGCCTCGGACGCTTTTTTTCCTTTCCCCGACGGCGTGGAAGAAGCGGGAAAGGCCGGCGCCACCGCCGTGATTCAGCCGGGCGGCTCGGTTCGCGATGCGGACGTCATCGCGGCGGGGGACCGGCTGGGCATCGCCATGGTGTTCTGCGGCGTGCGGCATTTTCGGCACTAGGAGGTCGGGACTTCAGTCCCGACGAAAAGCATCACTCAATTTGGGGTTTTAACCCCTGAAGCTTCAGCGGCTGAAGCCGAAAATCAAAAGGGATGCGAATGGCCGAGCTAAAGCTCGGCCCTTCGAAATGCATAGATGCTTACCTCAGGACATTAGGCGGGAACCCAGGCAGCATGCCGTGCATCCAACAGGTGGATAGGATTCTACGGCGTACTTGTGTCTCGTCCCCTGAACCACCCGAGGCCACAAACGCAGTTCCGGAGAGGAAACAAATTCAGGATGCGTTTTGACGGAGGGCTCGGCGTGGCGGATAATCCCTTTTGCGGTGAATGGATGAAAACTGGCCGGAATCTCGCCGTACTTTCTCTTTTCTTGCTGCTGGGCGGACCTTCCGCCGGCGCGCGGCAAGCCAAGAATAATCCGAACACGCAGGCCGCTCCTGCTTCGCAGGACGAAATCGCGAAACATGCCGAAGCCTATTACGATTTCGTGATGGGGCATTATTTCGCGCAGGAATATCAAATCAGCAGCCACGCGGAAGATGTCAACAAGGCCATCGATTTCTTAAAAAAGGCGTTCACGCTCGACCCGAACAGCCAGCAAATCGGCGACGAGCTTGCCGAAATTTATTACCAGTCGCAGAGGATTCGCGACGCGGTGACCGAGGCGAATTCGATTCTCGCCAAGGACCCGGACAATCTGCCCGCGCGCCGCTTGCTCGCGCGAATCTACGTGCGCACGCTCGGCGATTTGAGCAACACCGCCGGGCAGCGCGACACGCTTGCGCGCGCCACCGAGCAATACCGCGAAATCCTTCGCCTCGATCCTGCTGACTCCGATGCCGCTCTCTGGCTCGCGCGACTCTACCGCCTGCAAAACGAGCAAGACAAGGCCGAGGCCGTTCTGCGGGACTTGCTCGCGCGCGAACCGGCAAACGAGAACGGCGTCGAGCAACTGACTCAGCTTTTGCTGGATGAAGGGAAATCGCAGGAAGCGGTCTCCTCGCTGCAAGTCATCCTGCAGCGCGCGCCCACTCCGCGTCTGTGGGAGTTGCTAGGCGATGCCTACAACCAGATCCACGATCTCCCGAAGGCCGAGCAGGCCTATCGCCATGCCGCGGATGCCCAGCCCGACGACATCAACCACCACAAGGAACTCGCGCAAACGCTCCTCACCGAGGAAAAATATCCCGAAGCGATCGAACAATATCAGCGCCTGACGCAGATGGATGCGGACAATCCGGACAACTACGTCCGACTCGCCGAAATTTACCGCCAGTTGAAACAGCTCGATAAAGCCGAGCAAAATATCCTGCTCGCCAAGCAGCGCGCGCCCAACAGCCTGGAAGTGACTTATTACCAGGCCTCGATCTACGAGGATCAGGGCCGCCTCGACGATTCCATTCGCGTGCTTTCCGACGCGGTGACGGCCGTGAAGACGGAGTCCGAATTCACGCCGTCGCGCCGGCGCACGCTCGCCATCCTGTACCAGCAGCTCGGGCAGTTGTACCGCGAAACGAGCAACTACACGGCGGCGGTGAACACATTTGAAGAGATGCTGCGCCTCGGAACCGAGGAAGACCGCCGGGCGCGCGTGATGATCATTGACACCTACCGCGAAGCGCGCGACATGCCCAAAGCGCTCGACGCCGCGCGCAAGGCGGTCGACGCTTACCCGAAGGAACGTTCCATCCTCATCGCACAGGCGCTTCTCTTAGGTGAAAATGCGCAGGCCGATCAAGCCGCTTCAAAGCTTCACGCCCTGCTGGATGGTTCGGCCTCCGATTTCGAAATCCAGCTCGATATCGCCCAGGTCTACGAAGAAAGCAAGCGCTGGGCGGACGCGGAGCAGGCCATCCACGCCGCGGAAAAAATCCAGCCGGACTCCTCCGGCAAGGAAATGACCGGCTTCCTGCTTGGCGCGATTTTCGAGCGCCAGAAAAAATTTGACCAGGCCGAAGAGCAATTCCGCAAAGTGCTGGACGCGAACCCGCGCAACGCTTCGACGCTAAACTATTACGGCTACATGCTGGCGGACCGCGGAATCCGTCTTGACGAAGCCACCGATCTGATCAAACGCGCCCTCACGGATGACCCGAACAACGCCGCATACCAGGACAGCCTCGGCTGGGCCTACTACAAACAGAACATGCTGGACAAAGCGGAAGAGCTGTTGCGGCAGGCGGTGATCCGCGAGGGCCACGATCCGACCATCCTGAGCCATTTGGGCGACATATACGCCAAGATGGGAAAAGACAGCCTCGCCGAAGCGCAATGGCAGAAATCGCTCGACGAATGGCACCGCGCCCTCCCGGCGGATTTCGAAGCCGCCAAGATGGCGGAGGTCGAACAAAAGATTTCCGCGCTGAAACGCCGGCTCGCGCAGCAGAAAACACCCGGCGACCCAAAGCCGTAGTAGCATATCCCCCCTATGAAATCGGTCCGCGTTCCCGCCTATGCGAAGGTGAACTTGCGCCTTGACGTCCTCGGGGTTCGCGCGGACGGCTATCACGAATTGCGGACCGTTTTTCAGGCCATCTCCCTGCATGACACTCTGGTGCTGGAAACAAAGCGAGAACCTGGGATCGATCTGCACATCACTGGAAATTCTCAACTTGCCGGCGAGCCGGGGCAGAACAATCTCGTTTATCGCGCCATTGATCAACTTGCCCGCGAAATTGGATTTGAGCGCGGCGTGCGCGCCGTCCTGACCAAGCGCATTCCCGTGGGCCGCGGCCTGGGCGGCGGATCGAGCGATGCCGCTGCGGCCCTCCTGGGTCTTCTTCGGCTGACCGGAAAACGCATCGCCGCCGCACGCTTGCTGGAAATCGCGTCCGGCCTTGGCGCGGACGTTCCGTTTTTCCTGCAAGGGGGCCGCGCGCTTGGGATTGGCCGCGGAGACGAAATTTATCCTTTGCCCGATGTGGCGCGCCGCCAGGTCCTGGTGATTTCGCCGCACGAAATTGCCGTCCCCACAAAGGACGCCTACCGGTGGCTCTCCCAGGAATTGACAAATGGGGATGGCCCCACTAAACTAATGCGGTTCTGTGCTCTGTGCTGGAGCCCTCAGGGGGGCGCCCTCTCAAACGATTTTGAGGCTGCTGTCTTTCCCCGGTATCCCCGATTGGCTGCGATCAAGAGGGAATTGCTTCAGCAAGGAGCCGCAGAGGCCTCGCTGGCGGGTAGCGGTTCGGCGGTGTTTGGAGTCTATCAACACCCAGCGAAGGCGCGCCGGGCTGCCCGAGCGTTTCCGAAAGATCAGGTTTTTCTCTGCACGACTCTTTC
>DATNIO010000085.1:0-7129 GCA_035604385.1 Verrucomicrobiia bacterium
TAGATGCGCGGCGCGATGCAAGAGAACAAAAATCGCGGGCAAGGGACGCCAAAGAGAAATGCCGGTTGACGAAGGCGCCATGCGAGAGCGAGTTCAGAGCGTTTGCAGTTCCTTGCCGGGCTTGAAGCGCACCGCTTTGCCGGGCGGGATGCTGACTTCCTGGCCGGTGCGCGGATTGCGGCCGATGCCGGTCTTGCGCGGGCGCACGTTGAATACGCCGAAGCGGCGCAACTCAATTCGCTCGCCTTTGCCGAGCGCGTTCTTCATGGCTTCAAAGACGGTTTCGACGGCCTGTTCCGCCTTGGTCCGGCTCACGCCGGTCTTGTTTACGACGGCATTTACAATGTCCAGCTTGATCACACCAGCCTCCTGCTATTCAACGGCAAGCTATGCTAGACATGCAGTTGCGGGTTGTCAAGCTGGACGCGCTCGGTTAAGATGCGCGTCTTTGCAGCGTCGCGCAGGAGGCCCTGGATGTCGGTAAAGCCGGATCGTTGGATACGCAAGATGGCGCTGGAACACAAGATGATCGAACCGTTTGAGGACCGCCAGGTTCGCGATGGCGTGATCAGTTATGGAGTGTCCAGCTACGGGTACGACATCCGCGTCGCCGACGAATTTCGCATTTTTACGAATGTGAATTCGACCATTGTCGACCCGAAACATTTTGATCCGAGGTCGCTGGTCGAGTTCAAGGGGGCTGTTTGCCTCATTCCGCCGAACTCGTTCGCGCTGGGGCGGTCGGTGGAATATTTCCGCATTCCGCGCAACGTCCTGACCATTTGTCTCGGGAAGTCGACGTACGCGCGCTGCGGGATTATTGTGAACGTGACGCCCTTCGAGCCGGAATGGGAGGGCTTTGTTACGCTCGAAATCAGCAATACCACTCCGCTTCCCGCGAAGATTTACGCCAACGAAGGTCTGTGCCAGGTTCTCTTCTTCGAGTCCGACGAGGAATGCGAAATTTCCTACAAGGACAAAAAGGGGAAGTACCAGGCGCAGCAAGGCATCGTGCTACCGCGCCTCTAGTCCGCATTTTTCCCGGGAACGCCAATCTCCTGATTGGCGTTCCCGGGTCGAAACGAATCCAACCAGCAGCTAAACGTTCGCCGCTTGGGCGTCCCCGGTTTCGTCCTTGGCGAGACTCATTGGGAAACCTCGTCTGCGCCAGCCTTCGTAGCCTTCCGAGAGCGGGCGGATTCGCGTGATTCCCTTGCTGCGCAGCAGGAGCGCGAGCCGGGCGGCGGTCACTTCATTCGGGCACGCGCAAAACAGGACAATCTCCCGGTCCCGGGGAATGACTTCGTACGCTTCCTCCAGCTCCGCGGCATCCACGTGCAGCGCGCCGGGAATCGTCTCCGGGTTTGCGTCGAAGTCGAGCGAGTGGCGCAGGTCGACAATAATGATGTCCTCGCCTGCATCTATTTTTTCCTTCAGCTCTTCGGGAGTGATTCGCGCAATCTTCAGTTTGCGCAGGAATTCTTGGCGATGATAAAACTTCCAAAGAATATAGCCCGCGAATGCCGCCAGCAGGAGGACGAGCAACCATTCCCCGAGGTAAGCCGCCTTCGCTGCAACGCGTTCGAGGTCGCTGCTGAAGGTGTAGCCTGTAATCGTGAAGGCGCTCACCCAGAGCAAAGCTCCGAGCGTATCGAAGAGCAGAAACCGGCGCCAACCCATCCGAATGATGCCGGATAAAGGCGCGGCCATCGCGTTTAAGCCTGGAATAAATTTGGCGACCAGCAGCACCCGCGGGCCGCTGCGCGTAAAGCTGACCTGGGACCTGCGGACGCAGGAGTCGGGTTCGAGCGAGATCCGGCAAAGCAATTGGAGGACACGCACGCCTTTCCGCCGTCCGAGCTCATGCCACATCGAATCGCTGGCTACCGCCCCGATCGTCGCAAATGCAATGGCCATCCCCAGATTCATTTGGTGCGTTCCCGAAAGCGCACCCGCGGCCAGAAGCAGCGGCGCCGAAGGAACCGGCAGGCCCGCCTGTTCTACAAAAACCCACGCGAACACCAGCATGTACCCGTGCCGGACAACGAATTGGAGCAATTCAGTCATTTCATTGCTATCAGGCGGAACCTGCGATCGGCGCCGGTTGTCCCCAAGCGCCCGAAAAAACAAATGTCTCCAGCGGCTTGCGATGGCGCTGGGCGGTCTCCCGCTGCCGCAGCTTTTCAGTTAGCGAGTCCAAATTCCCCGGATAGCCCAGAGCAATCACGCTGACCGGCTCCCAGCCCTCGGGCACAGCAAATCGTTCGCGCGCAGCCTCGACATTAAACCCCGCCATGGGGTGCGTCGCGAGACCCAGTGCCGTCGCCTGCAGGGACAGATTGGCAGCCGCTTGCCCCAGATCGTAGAACGCGTGCCGGTTGGGTCTCCCGTCCTTTTCAAATTGGGTATGCGCGAGGGTCAGGATCAGGACGGGCGCCTTGTTTGCCCAGGTGCGGTTAAATTCTACCAGCACGCCGGCCAGGGCCTCGAAATCTTTCGGGTCTTGCTGGGATGCCACAAGAAAAGCCCAGGGCTGCTCATTACTCGCGGACGAAGCCCATCGGGCTGCTTCGAACAGGCTGAGGAGCTTGTCCGGCTCAACGGGCCGTTCCGAGAAGGCGCGCGGGCTCCATCGCCGGCGAATTAATTCGTGAATGGGTACTTGCGTCTCGGCTATTTTTTCCATGATCATCATTAGATACTCTACCTTTCCAAATGGGCTCACATCTTTGAATAAATTTGGCCGGACGGGCAAGTCCCGTCCGGCCAAAACGGGAGCGTCGCTCTTTAGGGTAGAACACCCTTTAGTGGCTCAGGCAACGGGGGCTTGCTGGATCAATTCTGCTTCGACTGTAATCTTGACCTCATCTCCCACGACAACTCCGCCTGTCTCGGTCAGGGCATTCCAGGCGACTCCAAAATCTTTGCGGTTGATTTTCGCCGACGCCGAAACCCCAGCCCGCACATTGCCCCAGGGATCCTTCATGGGAGCAGTGGGACCTTCGACGTCGAAGGTGACTTCCTTGGTGACGCCGCGAATCGTCAGATCGCCGGTCAACTTGAAATTCTCGGCGCCAAGAGCCTCGATTCGTTTCGACCGGAACGTAAGTGTCGGGTGATTCGCCACATCGAAGAAATCGGCGCTGCGAAGATGCTCGTCGCGCTGGGGTTCGCGTGTGTTGAGGGACGCGGCTTCAATTGTTATTTCGACCGAGGACTTCGCGGGATCGGCCGGATTGATGAGCGCGCTCCCGCTGAGCTTGGTGAATTCTCCCCGGACATTCGAGATCATCAGGTGCCGGACGCTGAAGTGCGCGGCGGAATGCGCGGGATCGATCTGCCACTGGGCCGGTTTGGTGCTTTGCGATGCTGCGGTGACGGCTGTGTTCATTTTCATTTCTCCTTGATTGTATTTTCTGACGATGAATGCGTTGGCCTCCAAAAAATCAATCGGCTGAATGCGCCTCTTCCACGTGCCCGCAGGCACGATCGAGCAAATTCGACAGTTGCCGGAGTTGTTTCGCGGGAAGATGGCGCAACTGGCGGCGATGCAATTCGTGCACGGGTTGATCCAATTCTTCCAGAAGCCGGAGCCCTTCGGCGGTGATGCGAGTCTTGACCACGCGGCGGTCCTGAGCTTCCCGCGCGCGGACGATCAATCCCCGGGATTCCATGCGGTCGAGCAGGCGAGTGATGTCCGGATCGCGCGAGATGAGGCGGCTGCCAACTTCGCGGCAGGCCAGGCCTTTTTCTCCGGCGCCTCGCAGGATGCGCAGGATGTTGTACTGCGTGGCGGAGAGGCTGTAGGGCTTGAGCAGGGCCTCGGCGCCGCGGGCCAGGGCGTCGGCGGTGCGCAGGAGACTGACGAAGACGCGGGCTTCCAGGCCGGCCTGCGAATTGCGTTTCGGTTTGGAGGCTCGTTGCATGAGCCAACAATACTCGTTTAAACGACTATTGTCAAGAGGAATGTTGCGGACGGTATTCTCGGTGTCCTGTGTGTCAAGGCTTGCCCATTCAAAGGCAAAATCTTCAACACGGAGGACACAAAGGGGCACAGAGAAAACCCGCGTGTAGTTACGGCTTTCGGGTGGCGCGAATGTGCACTTCGCTGATGAAGCTTCCCGGGGCTTGTGTTACCAGGGCCGCCACGGCGTGCGCGACATCCTCCGGTTGCAGGATTTTCGATGGTTTCTTACCGCCCTGCCCGGGGAATTCCGTCGCCACCGACCCGGGGCAGATGGCGCTCACGCGGATGCCGTATCCGCGCAAATCCTCGGCCATGCTGCCGGTCAGGCCCATGAGGCCCCATTTCGACGCACAGTAAATCGCGCCGTTGGCGAACGTGTTTTTCCCGGCCAGCGAACTGATATTGATGATGTGGCCCGACTGGCGGCGGATCATTTCCGGCGCAACGGCGCGGCACACAAGGAATACCGACTTCAGGTTCGTGTCCAGAACGGTGTTCCACTCGGCTTCCCCGAATTCATGGAAGGGGCCAAACACGCCTGTGCCGGCGTTGTTCACAAGAATGTCGATTGGGCCCAATTCCTGCTGCGTCTTTTGAACGAGGGCCGAGATTTGGTGCCCGCGCGCAACGTCCGCTGGAACGGCGAGCGTCTCGATTCCTTCGCCACGAAGGCCGGACGCGGATTGTTCGAGCTTCGCATGATCTCTCCCGCAAATGCAGACGCGCGCGCCCATTTGTCCCAGACGGCGCGCAATCGCGAAACCGATTCCGCGGCTCGCTCCCGTAATCATTGCGACCTTGCATGCAAGGGCATCCTGTTGCTGCATTGATTCTCCTCTATTGCCGGGAGTAATGATATTCTCTGCCCAGGCTTCCATACTGAGGAGTTTGTCATCATAACATCAGCGCCCGCCGCGCCAGACACAGGGCCAAAACGGTGAGGCGTGACTCCTATGCGGGAGCCAAAGGGAATCGCGCTTGCGCCATAGAGTAGGATTCCCTATAATCCGGTAGCTTTAAGCCAGCAGACATTCTTGCACATTGGTTTGTTCAATCGGATTTGCGACATTTGCTGAGGAGGCTGGAAGCCGATGATACGAAAGTGGATTGTGACTGGCGCCGGTCTGTTATGGATCGCGCTCGGAATTGGTTCTAGCGCGGGAAAATTATGGGCCGCACCGCAGGCGGCGACGGACCAAGCGAAACCTGGCTATTCGCTGGCCGAATATAACCAGTACCAGGCGGCGGACAAGGAGGCCAATCCTCAGCAAAAGGTCAAGGCGCTGGATGATTTTGTGAAGGCGTATCCCAACTCCACCCTGATGCCGTATATCTATCGCGACTACTACACGACGTACATGGCCCTGAAAAACTTCGCGCAGGCGATTGAGTACGCCGACCGCATGATCGCCCTCGGCGACAAGATTGACGCGACAGGGCGCCTTGAAGCGTATTACACCCGGGCCCAGGCGTTTTATCTGGGAGTCCCAACCGATAAGACGCTGCAAACCCCTGATTCGCTGACGAAGGCGCGAGATGCCGGCCTTGCAGGGCTGAAGGCCCTGGATGAGCTCAAGAAGCCCGACGCTGTGCCCGCGGACCAATTCGAGCAGCAGAAGAAGGGTGTGAAAGTGCTGTTCAATGCGGTCGCGGCATTGGCTTCGACAAACATGAAGGATTACGCCGCAGCGGCCGGATACTACAAGACGGTTCTCTCCATTACTCCCGAGGATCCCGTTACTCACTACCGTCTCGGCATCGTGGATCTACAGATGAATCCGCCAATGGGGACGGACGGCTTCTGGGAACTCGCCCGCGCGATCGACCTGAAGATCCCGAACGACGCGCAAGTGCGGGCCTACTTGAAGAATCAAATCATTCGGTATCAGCAGCCAGCCTGCGACAAGCTCGTGGACGACCAGGTGACCGAACTCCTCACGCTTGCCGCCACCGCCACGGATAAGCCCGCCACATTGAATGTTCCGAGCGCCGCCGACCTGCAGAAGGCGCGTGATGACACGGCGAATTTTATCCCCGCACTGATGGCCGGAGGCGAAGCGGGCAAGGCCATGTGGCTTGCCAGTTGCGGCCTGGAATATCCGGACGTCGGAGTCCGCGTGATGGAACCTCCCGCGGTGGAAGGCGATACCGTGACGCTTAAAGTGTTCCGCGGCGCGACGCCCGAGGAAATCGAGGCGGCCACCATGGCCAACATGACCGTCAAGATCGATGGTCAACCGGATGCCAAGCGTCTTGAGAAAGACGCCGTCGTCCGGTTTACCGGCACCCTAACCGCTTATACGCAAAATCCCTTCATGCTGACGTGGGACAAAGCCAAAATCAACATGGAGGACTTGCCGGAGGAAAAGGGTCCTGCCAAGAAAGGGCCGGCCAAGAAGGCTCCCGCCAAAAAAGCTCCGGCAGGAAACTGATCTCAGAACGCATCGAGAAAACAAATGGCCCCGGGAAATTTCCGGGGCCATTTTTTATTGGCAGCAAACGCAATCGATTGGCACTGCTCGCATTCCACAGCAAAGTTCACAGAGGCCGCACGAACTTAATCTCAAATTTCAAATCACGAATCTGAAATCTCAAATCACAAACCAACCTTCAGTCGCCGAAGTGGCCTCCGAGCCAGCGAATCACCAGTCCCTAATCACCAGTCACCGGTCGCCAGTCACTTTCCCCGCCGCTGCCGATGATCCAGCTTGTAGAGGTCAATCTTGCGGCTGAGCGTATTGCGGTGAATTCCCAGCAGCCGCGCCGCGCGCGATTGGTTGCCGTGGAAACGGTCCAGCACGCGCTTGATAAATTTCTTTTCAAATTCGTTCACCGCTTCATCGAAATGGATTCCGCGCTCCACCATCAGGCCAACCAGCGTTTCCAATTGCTCCTTCACCGTAGCACGCTCCGCACATGAGTTGTTCGCCGCCGGAGGATTCCGGCGGCGCGCCTAGCTGAGTTCGTGGCCCGTTAACTGCCGGTACGCTTCCCTGTATTTTTCGCGGGTCGCGGCAACGACATCGGCGGGAAGCTCCGGGCCTGGGGGCTGCTTATTCCACCCGATCCGTTCGAGGTAGTCGCGCACGTATTGCTTATCGTAGGAGGGCTGCGCGCGGCCGGGCTGGTAGCCTTCCGCGGGCCAGAAGCGAGATGAATCCG
>DATNIO010000086.1:0-3648 GCA_035604385.1 Verrucomicrobiia bacterium
AGATGGAGAGGACATCCGAAACCGCGGCCACGCTGAAAGCAATCGCCATTTGCGCGCGGGTGTGGCGCTTGAATGGTAAGGTGGGCTCTGCCGGGTGCAGGGTTATGATCTTTTCAGTTTCCATCAAGTGTCTCTGAACGCAAACCTTCCATCCGCCTGACGAACTTCAAATGATCGTGCCACGACCGCTTCCAATCCGCAAGTAAGGGAGTTCACTTCACAAATTGGGCACAACGGCATCGGAATCCGGTGCCTCTGGAAACAGTGTTCTGCTATCATTTTTCTTACCGCCCTACTTGAATCGGAGGTTCAACGATGAGGCACCAAGCCTTGGCACGCTATCTTATGCTCGCTAGTGTTCTTACTCTATTTGGTTGCCGCACTTCGGGCACCTCTCCCGATCCAGGCGTCTCTTCCAGCGGGAACACGGCGAATACTGCTGCACCATCCTCGGCGAATGCACCTGCACCCGAGGCGTCCAGCGCGGAAAAAGCCCCGGAATCCGTTCCTCTACCTGCTGTCGCCCCCAAGCCGATTGTCGTTAAGGCGGGCAACAAAATCGTGATCACTGCCGACGAATCCGTCAGCTCGAAAACCAGCAATTCGGGAGACCGCTTTGACGCTTCTATCGCAGAACCCGTTGTGGTCGGCGATCGAGTGGTAATTCCAAAGGGAGCGAAAGCGACCGGAACAGTGACGGACGCCAAATCCGCGGGCAAGTTCAAGGGAAACGCGGCAATTACGGTGACCCTCAGGTCTGTCACGGTGCACGGAGAAGAATACCGGCTGAAAACGACTGAAGTAACCGAGTCCGGCAAGGGACGCGGGAAGCGCACAGCAGTCGGAGCAGGAGGCGGAGCGGCTGTGGGCGCCTTTATTGGCGCGCTTGCAGGAGGCGGCAAGGGCGCGGCGATCGGAGCAGGGGCGGGAGCCGGCGCAGGCACTGCGGGCGCTGCGTATACCGGCGACAAGGACATCGTCATTGCTCCCGAGACGAAACTCACTTTTCAATTGCAGGAACCGCTAGAAGTGCGAAAAAAGTAGCTTAAGTCGATTTCTATCCGTCATTTGCCGCGGCGGGTGGCAAGTAGTTCACCCGCCGCGCGATTTTTCTCCGTGATTTCAGCAGGATGTGTGTTATACTGCGTTTGCGCTTAATACATCGGTTGTTTGGTGTGGTTCCTCTGGTTCGTGTTCGATTTGAGATAACCCCGCCTTTGATTTCCTCCGTGAGTCTTCAGCGTAATTCAAACTAGGACTGGCCATGCCAGTTGCGTGCCCGCACGGGTGCAGGCTCCATTTGAGCCAAGCTGAAAAAACGTGTGAATGCCGCGACGGCTCCCGCCAGCAGAAAAGACAAAGTAGAAACATGCAGAATTTTTCAGAACTAAAGATTTCAGATTACACAAAGGAGCGGCTGTCATTCGCGAAATTTGCGACGCCGACTCCGGTCCAGGCCGCGGCGATCCCGCAGGCGCTGGAAGGCAAGGACGTGCTCGCGACCGCGCAGACAGGAACCGGCAAGACGCTGGCGTTCCTGATCCCGATCATCGAGCGCCTGCTTGCGTCAAAATCCAAAGGCATCGAAGCGCTGGTGCTCGTTCCCACGCGCGAGCTGGCCATGCAGGTCGTGGATCAGTACAACGCGTTGCGCGGGAAGCAATTATCCCCCGCTGCGCTGGTCGTAGGCGGATTGCCCGAGGCCAAGCAGCTTGCCGCGATCCGCGCGGGAGCACGGATCGTGGTCGCCACTCCGGGACGCCTGGAAGACTACCTCGGCCGCAACCTCTTCAATTTTCGCGGGCTGCATGTGCTCGTCCTCGATGAGTCCGACCGCATGCTCGACATGGGATTTCTTCCGGCGATTCGCAGAATCGCAGCGGTGCTTCCCAAGGAGCGCCAGACGTTGTGCTTTTCGGCGACGCTGGAGGCTTCCGTCGTGCATCTCGTGAAGGACTACATGAGGAGCCCGGTGCGTCTCGCATTCGGTTCCACACTGAAGCCCGCGGACAATGTGCGCGTCCAGGCGTTTGAAGTTTCGGGCGCCCACAAGCAGGATTTGCTTCAGCAACTGCTCGGGAAGGAATCCGGGCGCGTCCTGGTCTTCGCGCGCACCAAGCGCGGAACCGACAAGCTGGCCCGCAACCTCATCCGCGAAGGATTCGCCGCCGCCGTGATTCATGGCGACCGGTCGCAATCCCAGCGGACCGCGGCTCTCTCGGGCTTTCAACAGGGACGCTATCGCATCCTTGTCGCCACGGACGTCGCGGCTCGCGGCATTCACGTGCAGGACATCGCGCACGTCATCAATTACGATCTGCCGGAAATTGCGGAGAACTTCATTCACCGTGTGGGCCGCACAGGCCGCGCGGGCAAGAGTGGAGTTGCTTCAACTCTCTTCGGAAGGGAACAACGGTCGGAATTGATGCAACTCGAGCGCACGCTCGGCATCCGCATGGAACGAATGCAGGCCGACACCAGCAAATTTCCCGAGAGGCCGCAACCCGGCCCTGTCGATCTGGGACGATTCCAACCCACTCCGATTTCCGGTTCGATCGCGGGGATGGTTCGCCTTCCCGGCGAAGTCTTGCAAGCGCATCTGGAAAACTAACTTCAACCATTGTTTGCCGGAGGACTGTAAATCTGATCAGTCCTTCGGCATTCAATTCCGCATGACTTGATAGGCAGCGGAAAAAATTGATCTATTTTGTCATTCCGAGCAAAGCGAGGAATCTCTCTTCGGTTTAAATGCAGCAAAAGAGAGATTCCTCGGCGCGCAGCGCGCCTCGGAATGACAAAAATTCAAGTTATTCCGCAGCTTGTTGATTCAATCCCTCAGACCAGTTGGAATTCCTTTCCGCACGTACCAACATTCGCCGCTGCACACCCAGCTCTGTTTGAGTTGTCGCGCCGCCTCCGGGGATCTTACATCGGGATTTTTTCCAATGCGCAGTGATCGGGAGGCCGTCCCATGGAGAAGCATTTTTTACTTCGACAGGATTGCGTCGGCGCGATTCTGGGCACGCTCGGTCTCATCGCGATCGGATGCGCAAGGCTCAGTTCGCCCCCGCCATCCTGTAGCTAAATACGCCAGTTTCCGATAAGAGGACTTCTCGAGACTTGGCTGCCGTTATCGGGAAACCCGATTCGTGTTAAGGTGGGCCACATCTGGGCGATTTCCCTCAAGCACCAATGCCAGAAGGAGTTCAACAACCATGCGTGATTCGGTACAGACTTCCACTGATGTTCCACCAGCAGTAGGCGTACGGCGACTCATCTTTGGCCATCGCGTCGCCCAAGTCATAACCACTGCCGCGCAGCTCGGACTTGCTGACCATCTCAGCGACACACCGCAGAACGCTGCGGAACTGGCCTCTCTGGTTCACGCAAACGCGCAGGCACTGCACCGATTCCTGCGAGCGCTCGCCAGCATCGGGATGGTGACGGAGGCAGAGGACGGCAGCTTTGCACTCACGCCACTTGGGGCGTGCTTGCAGGTGGGCGCATCGAGTGACATGCGTTCCTGGGCTCTCTTCGAGGGCGCGGAACACTTCCAACGAGCTTGGAGTGACTTGCTGTACTCCGTACAGACTGGTGAACCGGCGTCCGCCCATGTCTTGGGGATGGATATCTCCTCGTATATGAAGC
>DATNIO010000087.1:0-37254 GCA_035604385.1 Verrucomicrobiia bacterium
ATCGGCTCCGCGCAAGGTACTGGCGACAGGCGGCCTCATCGTGAAAGAGCCTTCTAAACTCGTGCAATGACCGAGGATACTCCGGGCGCATCGCACCCGACACTATCCCTTGGGGCCTGTGGAGTCAACCGGATAGGCACATGCAGCCTAATGTAGCTTAACTACGCACTGCAAGCAACGAACTCTGCGCGATTGGTAGGACAGCCACTCTTGGCTGTCCTACCTTCCGGTCTTGACACACGGCGTATGGCCCGCCAATATGCAGGGCATGGCACATTCCTTTTTGATTTTTGATTTTGGCGGTAACGAAGAGGCTGCCCAGCAAGCGCGCCATCGAATTGACGGGTGGAAGCAGGGTTTCCGGCTCGACAAGAAGCTCCAGTTCAAATTTGAACGCAAGGAGCCGGAGGCGAAGCCGACCGCTGCATCGGCCGCGCCGCCAAAGGCGGAGAAATCCGGCGCAAAAGGAAAAACTAAGCCGGGAGCAAAATCAAAATCCGGAGGCGAGCCCCCCGCAGAGGCTACTCCGGCACCGGCCGAACCCGCGCAAATTCGGTTGATCGTACGCCTCGATTTTTCGGATCACGAGAAGCTTTCTCACCAGCGCTGGATCGAGCGCATCCCGGCCGATGAGCTTTTTAAAGGCGCAAATCCGCGAGTCATTCGCCCGGGCGAACCGGAGTTCAAACCCACTTCAGATTTGTTTGATTCTTTGGATTGAGAAGTTTCGCGGCATAGCCGCAGCGGGCGGACCCTTAGCTGCGGAACCCTTCCATTGTCTCAAGGGATGCAAAGACGTAGGACAGAAACTCGTCCTTGCGAACACGCTCGCCTCTGCGAATGGCTGCGCCCAAACTCAATCCGGCCACAAGGGCCGCCAGTGACCATGTAGCCAAGACCTTCAGGATTAGAATCCCCATTCTCTTCTCCCAGGCTCAAATGGAACCCGCAGTGGGTAGGGCACAACAAGAGCCAAACCGATTGTCCGAATGCACTTCCCTAAACCTCACAAATCCCAACACATAGAGAGCAACCACCACTTCTGCTGCTGCACCGCTTCCATAGCAGCCCGGTAAACTCTATACGGCCGCGGAGTTCTTTACTTCCTGTACGTACTATAACTTACCGTACCTTGTCGTAGCAATCCTCCCCCTATAAATTCTCTGAGATCCCTCCGAGTCAGTGAGCAATTTCGATTTTCCGCTTGCCCATTCGGACGGCTAAACCTCCCGGCCCAATTCTGTCCTTTTGACCAGCGTCTTATTTGCCGTTTTGCCGATAGGCTTCTATATGGACCTGCAGCCGCCTTGCGGGCGGTTGTGTGGCAATCCCTGTCGGTGGACCCAAGCGGACGCAAAAGGGTCGGAGGACTGCTCATGCGTGTGGCGTGTCGTCGGTCTGTGATTCTTCTAGGATTGGTACTTCTGTACTCCTTTTCAACCAACGCCCAAACTTGGCGGCAAGTAGGCCCTCCTGGCGGAGACGTCCAGTCCCTCGCAGCTGCGCCTGGAAATGCACGCACGCTCTTCCTCGGCACTTCAGACGGGCACGTGTTCGGCTCCCGCGATGAGGGAGAACACTGGGACCTGCTCGGAAGAATCGGCGAGCATCACGATGACGTCATCATGTCCATGGTCGTGGACGCGCGCTCCGCAAACACAATTTATGCGACGAGCTGGACGCTTACTTCCCATGGCGGGGGCGTTTACCGCAGTGCCGACGCCGGACGTACCTGGCAACTCATTGGCCTTGAAGGACTTGTAGTTCGCGCCATTGCCGAAGCCCCTTCTAACCCTGACATACTTGTTGCCGGCGCTACCGATGGCGTGTATCGCTCCGAGGATTCTGGAAAGCACTGGGCCCGCATCTCCCCGGAAAAACATGAAGACCTGCGCAATTTCGATTCGATTGCCATCGATCCGGATGATCCCAATATCATTTATGCGGGGACCTATCACCTGCCCTGGAAAACGGTCGACGGGGGGAAGAACTGGAATCCTGTTCATCAGGGAATGGTGGACGATTCGGACGTCATGAGTATCACGATCGACCAGAACAATGCATCGCACGTTTTTGCCAGCGCCTGCTCGGGCATTTATCACAGCCCGGATGGCGGATCGAACTGGACCAAGTTCAAGGGCATCCCAAAGGATTCCCGCCGAACCGTGCACATTCTGCAGGACCCGAAACGCCCTATGACCGTGTATGCCGCCACGACGGAGGGCCTCTGGAAGACGTCGGACGACGGCGCAAACTGGCGCCTGATTACGCCCGTGTCCTGGAGCATCCTTTCGATGGTGATCGATCCTGAAAACACGGACCGGCTGATTCTCGGCACCGAACGCCTGGGCATTCAGGTGAGCGACAATGGAGGGCAAACCTACCGCGCTTCGAACCAGGGATTCTCGCACCGGCGCATTGTGGATGCGGCGGTTGACCCTCAGCATCCCGAACGAACGCTGGTGGTGCTGACCAGCAATTTTGAGCCTTTGCTCGAAACGAAAGACGCGGGGCGCACCTGGACTCCGTTTGCCACCGGACTCAAGTCTGGTCCGCCGCGGCACATTTTCGCTTCTCCCGATGGTTGGTTCGCGGCTCCCGGCCCCGGAGGTTTGCTGCGTTACGATGCTGCCAAGAGTTCCTGGGTGCCGGTCAATCAGGTCACCGAAAAGTCCGTCCCATCGCAGAATCGACGCGCCGCTTCTGTAAAGAATGCATCTGGGCAGTCTGCGAAAACTTCGCCGTCGAAATCGGCGGCAAATTCTTCGGCTGCCGCAACGACAAAAACAACGGTTCCCTTGCATGCCAAAGTGAATGACATGGCGTTTGGCAATGATGCCTGGTATGCCGCTACCGAAGATGGATTACTGGTTTCACGCGACCGTGGCCTGAACTGGAGCGCGGTGCGCCTCGCACCTGTGCAGCAACCCGCAACAGCCACTCCCGCAGTCAGTACAACCTCGATTCGCGCGGTGGTTACAGGCAACGGAAATTCCTATGTCTGGGCGCTGACGCCCCGGCAACTCGAAGTTTCCGGGGACGATGGGAAGACCTGGATTGCGCGGACCCTGCCATTTGAGCCGCGAGGTTCGCTGCATCTCCACCTATCGGATGAGAACACAGTTGTGTTGGCGAGCGACCACGGTGTCTTCGTCTCTCGCGATACAGGAGAATCGTGGCATCAGGCAAACTTGTCGGAACTGTCGATCGACGATTTGGCCGCTGTCCGAAATGCCGTCGTCGTATCGACAGAGCAGGGAACCCTGTTCCTTTCCCGCGACGGAGGAAAAACCTGGGGACATATGGACGGTCCCAATGCGGAGGGTACGCTTTCCGCTTTGCGCTCGCGCGAAGCCCGAAACCAGTTGGTCGCGGCCTCTGCTACAGAGGGTCTGTATGTGCTTGAAATGGGCTCGGCGTCGTCCGCGTCCGCCGATCCGGAACCTGCTTCGCCGGCGGCGCAGCACTAGCTGTACTGGAAGGATTGACAAGACGCCGCACAGTCCAAAGGCGGGTCATGTAACGGATTTATAGAGATTGCCTGCGCACCTTCGCTGCCGCGATGGAGTGCGCTAGCAATATGTCGGCGCTCATCCCCCCCGGTTGCGCCGTCATGCAACGCGGCCGAGCGTCTCCATCCCAGCACCACACCCTGGGGTGGAACGCTCGCCGCGATTTTTTTGGTGCATGGGATTTGGAACCACGGATTCACGCGGATGAACACGGATTAGAGAAAAAACAAGAGGGATCGCCTTTACAGGGTAGAAGTCAATCTCTTTTTCATCGCCGACTTGGATTTTTTCCTTCATTTTGTTTTATCCGTGTTTATCCGTGTGAATCCGTGGTTTCAAACGGGTTCTCCCCGAGGGGGAATGAGCTATCCGGTTGGCTACTTTTTGGAGAACATTTTCTTCTGTTTATTCGCTGGCGGCTCTGCTTTGGATATAATGAGATGTACTCCCGAAACTAGCTGCCCTAGCTCAGCTCAAGGTGATTCGGATGCCGGTTCAGGCGCGCCCTAAGACGGCAACATACGATTCCAGCCGATATCAAGGCCTATCCCGGGGGGATCTTCTTCGTATTTACCGCACGATGTTTCTTTCGCGGCGGATCGATGACCGCGAAATTCAACTGAAACGGCAGAACAAAACTTTCTTCCAGATCAGCGGCGCGGGGCATGAAGGCGTTTTGGCCGCCGCGGGGCTCGTTCTCCGGCCCGGCCATGATTGGGTGTATCCCTACTATCGCGACCGCGCGCTCTGCCTGGCCCTGGGCGTCACGCCGCTCGAGATGTTCCTTCAGGCCGTGGGAGCCAAGGACGATCCGAATTCCGGCGGGCGGCAGATGCCTTCGCACTGGGGCATTCCCCGGCTGAACATTCTTCCGCGGTCTTCCTCAACAGGAATGCAGTACCCGCACGCCGTTGGCATGGCGGAGGCCGCTCTGTATTTCGGGAAGTTTCCGCGGGCGCTGGAACAGGCTCAGCAGGCGCCGCTCGGGGAGCATGTGCGCCACCAGGCGGATGAAATTGTGTATGTCTCGGGCGGGGATGGGTCCACCAGCGAAGGGGAATTCTTTGAAGGGTTGAATTCCGCGTGCCTGCGAAAACTTCCGATTCTCTTTTTGATCGAGGATAACGGCTGGGCAATTTCCGTTCCGGTGCGATTCCAGACGGCAGGCGGCAACATTGCGAAACTTGTGGCCAATTATCCCGGTCTTTTTCTGGAGGAGTGCGACGGCAGCGATCCCCTCGCGAGTCACGCGGTCCTGCAGCGTGCCGCGGAATATTGCCGGTCGCGAAAGGGGCCGGCGCTGGTGCACGCGCGGGTCACGCGCCCGTATTCTCATTCGCTTTCCGACGACGAAAAGCTCTACAAAACTATTGCATTGCGGGAAGAAGAGGCGCATCGCGATCCCATTCCGAAGTTTGGGCTATTTTTGGTGCGCGAGGGGATCGTCGATGAAAAAGAATTGGAGGCCATCGAGGCGGAAGTTGACAGGGAAGTCCGCGAAACGTCCGACCAGGCCCTCTCGGCCGAGCCGCCCGACAAGGAATCCATTCTAGTCAATCAGTATTCTCCCGACGTCGATCCGGCTTCATCGCGCTTTGAGTCCGTTCCACAATTTTCCGGCGAACCGCGCACCATGGTGGAAATGGTTTCCGCAACGTTGGCCGATGAGATGGCGCGCGATGAACGGGTCATCGTGCTCGGCGAGGACGTGGCCGATTGCAGCAATGAAGACGACCTGAATGACGTGAAAGGGAAGGGCGGCGTTTTTAAGGCCACTGTCGGTTTGCAGCGGCGTTTCGGATACGCACGCGTGTTCAATACGCCGATCGCGGAGGCCTGCATCGTGGGCAGCGCGCTGGGTATGGCTGCGCGCGGATTGAAACCTGTCGCGGAGATCCAGTTCTTCGATTACATCTGGCCGGCGATGATGCAACTGCGCAACGAATTGTCTTTATTTCGATGGCGCTCGAACGGGGCGTTCAAAGCGCCTGCCGTGATTCGCGTGGCGACCGGCGGCTATCTGACGGGCGGAGCGATTTATCACAGCCAGAGCGGGGAAGTGCTGTTCACGCACACGCCGGGGATTCGCGTGGTCATGCCATCGACGGCGCTCGATCTCTGCGGCTTGTTGCGCACGGCGATTCGCTGCGATGATCCCGTGCTGTTCCTGGAACACAAACACCTGTACCGCCAGCCCTACAATCGGTCTCCCTATCCCGGTCCGGATTACACCGTACCGTTCGGGCGCGCGCGTATTGCGCGGGAAGGGACCGACGTGAGCATCATCACGTACGGCGCCGTCGTTCACCGCGCCGAAGTCGCCGCGGCGCAACTCGAACGCGAAGGCGTCTCCGTGGAAATTATCGATCTTCGCTCGCTCTCGCCATTTGATTGGGAGGCAATTTCCGCGACCGTTCGGAAGACCAATCGCGTGATTGTCGCCCATGAAGACATGCTCTCGTGGGGTTACGGCGCAGAGATTGCCGCGCGCATCGCTGACCAGCTTTTTCATGAATTGGACGCTCCCGTGCGGCGCGTTGCGGCGATGGATACTTTTTGCGCTTACCAGCCGAAACTCGAGGACGAAATCCTTCCACAAAGCAGCGGTCTGGCTGCGGCCGTCCGCGAATTGCTTGCCTACTGACGTGCGCTGCGTTCTCCCGGCAAATTGTTGGGTTCTCATTGCAAAGCGAATCCTCGGCTGTTAGGTTTCTTGGGGCCTGTCTTGGAGGACTGCGATCTTAACTTGCGAAAAATGCGGAGCGGAGATTCCTGACGGGGCCAGCTACTGCCGGCAATGCGAAACTCCCGTGAATGTCGCACAAATCGGGCCTGTGTACGTTCCGCAAACCATTCATCCTCCGGAGGCGATCCCAGCAATCAAAGAACCCCCCATGCTGCCGGCGCGGC
Source organism: Verrucomicrobiia bacterium (assembly GCA_035604385.1). Lineage (GTDB taxonomy): Bacteria > Acidobacteriota > Terriglobia > Acidiferrales > UBA7541 > Palsa-360. The sequence goes on from DATNIO010000087.1 coordinate 6,423, forward strand.
CGGCGTTCGCGGGGTTTTGGCTGCGAGCGGTTGCGTGCTTAATCGATACGGCCCTGATCGTCGCCGTTTTTCTTTTGATTGCGTCGTTTTTTCCGTCTACTTTCGTAAAGTTGTTTCCTCCGGCCCCTCCTTCGTTAACGGACATGCCGCAACCGGCGCCAATTGTGATTGCTCTGCTGGTTTCTCTCGGGTGCCTGTACTACACGCTGTTTGAAGCGTCGAGCTGGCAGGCGACGCCCGGCAAGCGAGTCATGCGGCTCTACGTCACGGACTTGAAAGGGCAACGCATCACATTGGGACGCGCGTTGCTTCGCAACCTGGCCAGGCAAATTTCGGGCTTCTTGTTTGTTGGCTACCTATTTGCAGGATTCACGGAGAAGAAGCAGGCGTTGCACGACATTCTTGCCGGCTGCCTGGTCCTGCGCAGGCCGTAGCATTTGTTGCACGAAGCTTGGTAGCACAGGCTTCAGCCTGTGGGGTTTCGTCTTTGCACGCACTAACCCCCACAGGCTGAAGCCTGTGCTACTAAAATCACTCCACTTATTTTTTGGATTGCCAGATGGGGATTGGCTGACCCATCCCACGCGCCACCGCCATTTCGTACACGCGCACAGCGGCCGCCAAATCCCACGTTGCGATCCCATTCGATTTGAACAAAGTGATTTGATCGGTGTTACTTCTGCCGGGTTCCTTGCCGGCGACGATTTGCGATAGCTCCTGCACCGCGTTCCATCGCGACTGATCTTCTCCGAATGCCTGAATGAGGTCGCCCGCCTCCATTTTGGATTGCTCGATGGAGTCGACCACTATTTTGTGCGCGCGGCCGACCGCGGCGGCGTCCAGCTCGCGCTTCTGCGGCCAATTCGCTCCCATGGCGTTGATATGCATGCCGGGCGCGAGCCACGCGCCTTCGAGCACAACTTTCGTCGCGGAAGTCGCCGTGATGAGGATGTCCGCGCCCTTTACGGCCTCTTCGCCGGAGTTCATCGGTTCTACGGCGACGCCGATCCGCTCGCTCATCTCGCGGCAGAATTTTTCACGACGCTCGGGATCGCGTCCGAAAGCACGAACGCGCTCCAGGCGCCGCACGGCCGCGACGGCTTCGAGCTGCGTTCGCGCCTGGTATCCGGTGCCAATGATGCAGGCGGTCCGCGCATTTGTATTGGCGAGAAATTTCGTCGCGACGCCGCTGGCCGCGCCGGTGCGAAGCTGGCCGAGCGCATCGGCCTCAATCAGCGCCGCCATCTCGCCTGTCGTCGACCGAAAGAGCGGCACGACGAAACGCGCGACGCCCTGCGCGACCGTATAAAGCTTCATGCCGATAAATCCTCGGACCGGGTCGGCTGCCGCCATGTAGTGCAGGAGCGCGTTGTCCGGAAGCTTGATTCTGCGGCGCGGGTGCAGGACGAGTTCACCGTTCCCCTGCTGGCGCAAGGACTCTTCCACGATTTCCAGCGCGATGGGCATCGTCAAGAGGGAGCGCACGTCGGCTTCGGTAAGAAGCAGCGTCATTGGGGTTCCTTATTTTCCAAGTGCATGCGAAACCGGAACACTTTCGGCGCGGCAGGATCGAACACAAGCATTTCCGCGTGAGGAGTCGCGGCGATTTGAGGCGAGGCGATTGTGCCGAGGCTCGCCCCAAGATCCGCGTCGAGTTTATGTTGTCCATCTGTAGTCCAAACGCGAATCTGCGTGGACGAAGCAGCCATCGTAAATGCGAATTCGCTAGTCACGGCAAATCCGGTGATCGGGCTGGATTCTCCCGATGGAGTATTTGCCGCGGGCCAGGAGGTCATCGAAGAACCGTCGGAAGTAAATTTCTCGATGCGCCCGGTGCTGAAGTACGCCACGAATACCGAGTTATCCGGTTCCGCGGAAACCCACGAGGGCCGCTCATCCGGCGTAGCGGCTTTTTGCGGAGCGGGCCAGGATTTCAAGAGGCGCCCGCGATTGTTGAACTTCAAGACGCGCGAGTTCATGGGATCGGGGACATAGAGGGTGCCCTCTTCGTCTGTACTGATGCCGATTGCGCCGGAAAAATGACGCTGGGCGGGGCTCCGCCAGGTTTGAAAAAATGTTCCATCGGGAAAAAAGACATGGATGCCGCCGCGCTGAGCGTCAACGACATAAATCGCGCCGCCGGAGTCCACAGCGATCCCCGCCGCATGCCGCACCCGCGTGTCCTCAAAGGATTGCAGGGGCGTGCCACTCGATTCAAATTTATGGACAAAGCCTGCGGGCGGGTCGGCAAAGAAAATGTTGCCCAGCGAATCGGCCGCGAACGACACCGGCTCTTCGAGTTTCCCCGGACCGTCGCCCTTATCTCCCCAGGAGCCGAGGAATTCAAACGGCGGGGGAGGTTGCGGTTTCGGCGCGGGATTCGCGCGATTTCCGCAAGAAGCCAGGAAAAATACCGCGGCGAGCGCGGCTTGAGGAAATCTGCATCGGATCGGATCGGAATTTAGTTTCGCCATGCGGCAAACTTGCATTCAGTGATCGTGCCAACTTTTCGAGTAGGATATTACCACGCGCTTCAAGCAGCGCTGGTTTGCTCGGTGGGAAAGTGCTCAAAAAATCTGGAGCTTAATTGAAACCCGACAGGCTGAAGCCTGTCCTACTGGAACCTGCAATCAATTGTGAGTGCGCGCTGGGTGGGCGGCGGCTTCCTTTACTCGACGGACAACCGTCTGGTACATGACATATTTTCTATTTGCGCCACCTTCGTCTACATCGGGAAATTGGAACTCGGGACCCTTTTCGCCGTTGGAAATGAGAATGGGTAGGCGTCCGCATAGATCGCTTTCGACGTACGCAGTTTCGTAGCGTTTGCGCGCCTTGCCCCACGTATACACGCGCAGCATGGTGAAGTCGCAAGGGCCACCCTCTGCGCCATGCGATCCCGCAACAAGATATTGCGGCGCTTCGCCGCCATTGCCATCCGCGACGCGATTCAGTTCGAACCAGGCCACAACGTGAAGGTCGGCGGAACTGGCAAGGTCTTTCACGGGGCCAGGCAAATCGAGCTCCACAAATCGCGCCAGCACCCATCCGGCGACCGGACCAGCAAGTCCTCCCACAGCCGCCAGGCTGGATTGCGCCGCAACAGGCCCCCCGCTCACGGCGTCACCCGTCGCTCGCTTCGCTTCCACCGGGCCAGCGCCCGAGGATGATTTGCTATCGCTGCCGGCCTGTGAATCGATCGCCCGCAGGATGAGCAGCCAGTCTTCTTGCTTCGATTTTTGTTCCTCCGCGGCGGAGGCTTTCTCATCTTGCGAACTTTCTTCGGGTCCCTGGGCGGCGTCCGCTACGGCCCGCTGCAAAATCAGCACGCGTGTTCCGCGCGCGAGCTGAAAGATGCGCTTGCCGTCGCGGCCCGGTTCGACGCGCACATTGCTGACGGTTTTCGTCCGGCCCCGCGCCTGGATTGGAAGAGTGCGCGCGCGCTCCAATAACGAGGCGCTTTTTCCCCAAAGTTCGGAATCCATAATTTGCCGAGAATCGCGCATCCATCCGATCGTGCCCGAGGGTGTGCGCACTTGAGCCGCTGACCCCTCGACGCGCACGACTTCCACACGGTCGCCGTAATGCACTTCGCCGACGGATTCGCGCACCTGCGCGAGCGTGTTCCAGAGGATGACGTCGCGATCGCCAACGTACCCGACCGAGATGACCTTAGGCGCGCCGGGATGCAGTCTCCAGTAGAGCAGGGCAGCGAGGATGAGGACGACGGGAATAAATCCCCGGCTGCGCACGATACGCCAAATCATTTATTGATCTCCGAAAGTGATGCCAACGGCTCGCGCCGTGCGAACCATGCTTCCATTTGGATCCACCAACCGTGCTTCGCCGACCGCTTCGTCGAGCGTGACCGACTCAATTTCGCCGGCCCGGAGGCAAACCATTCGTCCGAACTCACCGCGCGAAACCAGCTCCACAGCTTCGACGCCGAAGCGCGTGGCCAGAATGCGGTCGAACGGGCTGGGCGATCCGCCGCGCTGAATATGGCCCAGCACGGTGACTCGCACGTCCTGCTTCAGGTGCGTGTGAATGGAGTCGCCAATCATGATGCCCACCTGGCCGGGACGCGGCGCGGGGAACGGGTTTCCAGACGGATCGCGAGGAGGCAACTTCGCGCCTTCCGCCACAACGACCAGCGAGAATTTCTTTCCCGTGGCGGTACGTTCGCGCAGCCTCTCGCATATTGTTTCGATCGTGAAGGGGATTTCGGGAATCAAGATCACGTCCGCGCCTCCCGCGATTCCGGAGTGCAGCGCGATCCATCCCGCATCCCGGCCCATCACTTCGATGACCATGACGCGGCCATGCGATTCGGCCGTGGTGTGCAGGCGGTCAATCGCGTCCGTGGCGACGTGCAGCGCTGTGTCGAAGCCGAACGTGACTTCCGTGGCGGAAAGGTCGTTGTCGATGGTCTTGGGCACACCCACAATTGGAATTCCCAGCCGACAGAGATCGCGCGCGATGGTGAGCGTGCCGTCGCCGCCGATGGCGATCACCGCGTCCATCCCTAGTTTCCGCACATTCTCGCAGCATTTCAGCGAGAAATCGTGCTCGATTTTCTTTCCGTTTTCCTCAACCATATAGTGAAACGGGTTCCCGCGATTGGTGGTGCCGAGGATCGTGCCGCCGCGCGGCAAGATGCCCGCAATCGATTCCACAGTAAGCGGCATGGTGCGGTCGGTCCAGATCAATCCGTCGAAACCATCGTTGATGCCGATGACGCGCCAGCCGTGCCCCAAGATGGCACCGCGCACCGCGCCGCGAATGACGGCGTTCAGCCCGGGGCAATCTCCTCCCCCGTTTGCAATGCCGATGGTTTGGATGGTTTGAGCCATAGGTCCTCTGTGGGCGGCAGGCTACAGGGCCTGAAGCGCAAGAACGTATTCTACACCATTGGCGAAATGCGTCTCGCGAGTTGGAACCTATGTGCCACGAGTTTGGAGCAAAGCCCGAGAATCTGTTCGAAAGGCGTTGCCAAATTGTCCGCGTGTTGCGGCGGAAACGTCCGAAGAGCGCCGTGAGTGCATACGTTCTAGGACCCCTGAGAGGAGACGGGTTCGGAGTTGCCGAAAATCTGGGTAGTCTTGCGATTGGCGTTGGACGGCTAGGTGAAAGCTTTTTCACAAATCGATAAAGTGGTATCCTCCGCATCAGATTTGGTGTCCCCAAAATTTAAAGCTCAAGACGACGGAGTAACTTAAATGGACCGAAAAAAAGCGACGGATTTTCCGCAGGAGTTGCTGGACCACTTTGACAAGTACGTTCACGGCGACATCAGCCGCCGTGAATTTTTGGATCGCGCGAATAAGTATGCGGTGGGAGGCGTGACGGCCGTAGCAATTTGGGAGAGCCTCCGGCCGAATTACGCTTTCGCTCAGCAGGTTCCCAAGGACGATGATCGAATCAAGGCAGGATATGAAACCGTGGCCTCCCCGCAGGGCAACGGAAGCATCAAGGGCTATTACGCGCGGCCCGCGAAAATAGCCGGGAAGGTACCCGGCGTTCTGGTGATTCACGAAAATCGCGGCCTGAATCCTTACATCGAAGATGTGGCGCGCCGTCTGGCCGTCGCGAATTTCCTCGCGTTTGCGCCCGATGGCCTGACGTCCTTGGGCGGCTATCCCGGCGATGAGGAAAAGGCCACGGCACTATTCCCGAAGGTTGATCAGGCCAAAATGTTTGAAGATTTTGTCGCCTCCTACGGCTGGCTCAAGGCTCGTCCGGAGTGCACCGGCAAGATGGGCGCCGTGGGCTTCTGCTTTGGCGGAACAACGGTGAATAAGCTGGCGGTGCGGCTGCCGGACCTTGCCGCCGCGGTTCCATTCTACGGCGGCCAACCCTCGGCCGAAGATACCGCCAAGATCAAGGCGCCTCTATTGCTTCACTATGCGTCGCTCGACACTCGCATTACGAGCGGCTGGCCGGCCTGGGAGGAAGCTCTGAAGGCGAATCGCGTTACTTACACCGCGTACATTTATGACGGCGCGAATCATGGTTTCCACAACGATACGACGCCGCGGTATGACGAGACCGCTGCAAAGCTGGCCTGGCAGCGCACGCTTGAATTTTTTAATAAGTATTTGAGGAGCTAGGTAGCACAGGCTTTTAGCCTGTGGGTTTCCAGTTGATCTTGGCTGGATTCCTTACCTTTGCTCGGTCTGTGCCTGAGCCGCTCGGTTTGGGTGACTTGACGGAAATCCACAGACTGAAGTCTGTGCTACTGGCCGCCTAATTCGGCGGCAGTCGGTAGGCGATCAACTCGCCGGGATAGCCCGGGCCGCTGATGGCGACGACAATGTATTGCTGCCCGTTGAGCATATAGGTCATCGGTGAACCGCTTTGGGGCGCCGACATATAGACTGCCCCGGCGTCCTTGCCGGTGGCCTTGTCGTAGCCGCGCAGCATCGCGCCTCGCATTCCGGATGGCATCGTTACATTCACACCTTCGCCGGCGATGACGAGAGTTTTGGTCGTTAGCGTGCCAATTAGGCTTGCGCTTCCAGTACGCGGAATGGTCAAGCCTGCGAGCGCGGGATTGTTTCGAACGTTATCCGGCGTTTCCCCGTGAGCCACCTGCCAAACGATTTCGCCCTTGTCCAGATTGATTGCAGTAATGCGGCCGTAAGGCGGCTTCAATAGTGGCAATCCCCGCACGGTTAAGACAGGCTCGCCACTCTCAGGATTCGGGGCAGGCACTGGAGGCGCGCCCATGGGTCTCCCTGGATGAGGGTAGATCCCGGCAGTCCCTTGAACGTATTCCATGTCAGACAATTTTGAGTCGGGGGATGGGACGAGTCCGAGGGCGGAGATATCGCTTCGCGAATATACGTACAAGATGTGCGTGTCGGGATCGTACGAACCGCCAGGCCAGTTCGCTCCGCCTAGCGCTCCTGGTGACACGATCGTTGCCAGCGGCCCATCCGCTTTACTGACCGAGGGCGGAGTAAACAGCGGCCCAATCTTATACTTTGAGACAAGCTTCTCGGCCTCCGCATGCAGTTCCGGCGTGAAGTTGATCAGACTATCGCTGGACACGCCCTGGTTGTCGAACGCCGGCGGCTTGGTCGGAAAGGGCTGCGTGGGGGAATACCATTCTCCCGGCACGTCTCCTTGCGGAACGGGGCGCTCTTCCATCGGCCAGATCGGCTCGCCGGTTTCGCGATTGAAAACGTAGAGGAAGGCCTGCTTGGTCGGCTGCGCCACGGCTTTCACTGTCCGGCCGTTTATGGTGATGTCGGCGAGAATGGGCGCGCAAGGGATGTCCATGTCCCACAAGCCGTGATGGACGAGTTGATAGTGCCACTTTCGCTTGCCCGTTTCTAAATCCACGGCGACCAAACTCTCTCCAAACAAACCGTTCCCCGGGCGATCGCCACCGAAGTAGTCGCCGGTCGGCAATTCCACCGGCAAGTACACGAGGCCCAGATTTTCATCCACCGAAATTTGTCCCCAGACGCCGGTATTCCCTGTGTAGGCCCATGATTCCTTCAACCAAGTATCGTTTCCGTACTCGGTGGGAAGCGGAATGGTGTGGAAAATCCAGAGGCGCTTGCCTGTGCGCACATCAAATCCGCGGACATAACCCTTCACGTTTTTCCTGCTTCTTGGCACGCCTCCTGTCAGATGCGCGGCCCCGACGATCACCACGTTGCGGGCCACAATGGGCGTCGAATGAAGCCCGACTTCTCCGGTGATCAGATCAATATCCTGATCGTCGTCTTTTTTTAGATCGACCACGCCTCCAATGCCGAAGCTGGGTACGGGGACTCCGGTCTTGGCATTCAGCGCGATGAGCCTGTAACCCGGCGTGACATACAAGATTCGCTCTTCCTTGCCGTCGGTCCAGTAGGCCAATCCATGTCCTGACAACTGCCTCGGAGCATTGGCGGCGCGCTCGCCTTCGTTCTCGCTGTGCATCCACAGCAGTTCGCCCGTGGCTGCGTCCAATGCCACTACCGCTCTTCGTGTTCCGCCCGTCGAATAGAGCACTCCATGAACCATCAACGGCGTCGATTCAAACTTGAATTCGGGCCGCGGACCGAGCGAGTCCGTTTTGAAGCGCCAGGCAACGGCAAGCTTCTTGAAGTTGTCCGCATTGATCTGGTCGAGCGGCGAGTAGCGCGTGCTCGCGAGATCTCCGCCGTAAGTTCGCCACTCCCCGTTTTTCGCGCCGGACTGCGCGCGCGCGGGCGCGGCCACGCAAAGCAAACAAACCACGGGAGCGGAAAGCACAATCCATCGAGAGAGCCGCTTCATCGACTTCCTCCTAAGCAGGGTCCTGAGAATGTTCTAGGCACAAGCGATCTGGCCGCGAAGTGCGCCTTATTCTGTGCCCATTTTGCGCCGTAAACAAGAATTTAGGTTTGAATGTTAGGTCGTCTTGGCGTTGCGGCGGAAGCGCTCGAGAAGCGCCGTGTGCAAACGCTGGCGGACATCTTCGGGGAGAGGAACGGGTTCGGAGTTGCAGAAAATCTGGATGGTTTTGCGGCAGGTATCCACGACCAGGCGGCAGTCGGTGCAACGGGAGAGGTGCTGTTCGAGATCCATTCGCATCGAGGAGTCGAGGACTCCGTCGAGATAGCTCGTCAATTCGAGGATTACTTTCTTGCAGTTCACTGCGTTTCGCTCCGTCGAAAGTACTTATTGAGTTTTTGGCGGAGTCTCAGCCGCGCCCGCAAGAGGCGCGACTTTACCGCCGCCACAGAGATTCCCAGAATTTGCGCGGTCTCTTCCGTGGAAAGCCCTTCAACGTCGCGCAATAGAAAAGCGACTCGGAAAATCGGATCGAGTTCGCCGATCACACTGTTGAGAATTTCATTGAGCTCGACTTGAGCGAATTTCTTTTCGGGGGAGGGGCCCCAGTCCTCGATTTCGCGGAAAACGGCATCGTCGCCGTCGGTGCCCGCCAGCGGTTCATCGAGGGACACCTGGTTGGGGCGCCGCTTGCGCAATTTCATCAGGGCTTCGTTGACCGCGATGCGCACGAGCCACGTGTAAAAACGCGAATCGCCCTGGAACCGGTCCAGGTTCTGATAGGATTTCAGGAAGGCGTCTTGCATCACGTCTTCCGCATCCTCGCGGTTTTGCGTGATGTTCATTCCCAGGCGGAAAATCTTGCGTTCGTAGCGGTTTACAAGCTCTTCAAACGCGGCCGTGTCGCCGCCTTTGGCCGCGGACACCAGTGCGGCTTCGTCATCGCGGACGATAGTGGAAGCCAGCGGTTTTGGGTCGGTGGCGCTCACGATCCAGTGTGCTCCAGGCGGCTGCGCGCACAGGCCAGTCGCACTCATTTGGCAGGGTACCATAGTTCTCCTTTGCATTTCCTGCCGGTCGGACCCTGATCTTCCGATGCTGCCGCGTGCCCTCTCGATTCAAGTTTTTTTTATGTTTTGTGAGAGCACAAACGGAAACGGGCATGCGCCTTCCGGCCGCGTCGCAATGGTACAATTGGGCGTTTCCTTTCAGAGGGGATATGTCTTGGTTTCGCGTCCCGGCGCATTCTGTCTGAATTCTGCGGAGTGAGCAGGCCCGGTCAAGGCATGAATTCCGGGAGTGCGCGAATCTATACGAATTAAAATGCGGACCTTGCCCGATTATCTACGCAACGGCATGAAACTGATCATCGTCGGGTGCAACCCCGGCGACCGTTCGGCTCGCGTCGGCCATTACTACGCGGGGCGCGGGAACGAGTTCTGGCCCCTGCTGTACGATTCGCGCGTGGTCCCGGAGCTGCTCGATCACCGGGATGACAAACGAATGATCGAGTTCGGCATCGGGCTGACCGACCTCGTCAAGCGTCCGACGCGCGGGATCGAGGAATTGACGCGCGAGGAATTTGCCGAGGGGCGAATTATGCTGGCCCAGAAGCTAGAACAGTACGCGCCGCAAGTTATCGCTTTCAATGGCGTGGGTACGTTTGAGAATTTCGCGCAGCGGCGGTGCAAACCGGGGTTGCAAAAGGAGCGGTTGTACGGCGCGCAGGTGTTTGTGCTGCCGTCGACGAGCGCGAAAAACGCCACGGGGCGCGCCCCAAAGCTTCGCTACTTCCGCCAGCTTGCCAAAGTGCTCCAAAAATTGCAGAAGTAGGGCGATAGGGGCGCGGCACAAACTTTTTCGACCATGCCGCGGAAGTGGCCGTAACATTCCATGTTAGTGCTGATATCCTCCAATATGGTTTTAGAGTCCTTTTCACGAGGGGACTTGATCGTGGCGCCGCCCGGAAGGGTATCGGTGGATTTCGGTTTTTGAGGAGAGAGAATCACCGTGAATGTAAAAATCAAGTTTCTGCAAAAGCCGTCTTGTACCACGTGTCGCAAAGCGAAGGCCTTTCTGGAAGAACGGAAAGTGGAACTGGACCTGCGCGATCTCGGGAAGGACCGGATGTCGGCCGAGGAACTCGACGAGCTGATCGGCAAGCGCGACCATCGCATGTTTCTGAACACGCGCAACGAACTCTACCGCACGCGGAAAATGGGACAGAATCCGCCGTCGCGCGACGAAGCTTTGAAATTAATGGCGGCCGAGCCCAATCTGATTCGCCGTCCGGTCGTGCTGCGCGGCAGCGAAATTGTGCTTGGATACGATGAGGAAGCGCTGAAACGCATCGCGAAATAACGCGCCCGTCTGAAACGGCCCAAGCTTATGAGCCTCAGCGAGAAAATCGTGCTCCTTCAAGGCGACCTGACGGAAATGGACGTCGACGCCATCGTCAACGCCGCGAACAATGATTTGCAGCTTGGCGGCGGCGTTGCCGGAGCAATCCGGCGCAAGGGCGGGGATGCGATCCAGCGGGAGTGCGACGCGATTGGCAGCATCCCCATCGGCGGCGCGGCCATCACGACGGGCGGCAAATTGCGCGCTCGCTTCGTGATCCATGCGGCCAGCATGCAGCTAGGAGGAGGAACAACGGCGCGCGCGCTGAGGAGTTCGACGGCGCACGCGTTGCGCATCGCGGCCGAACGCGGGCTGCGTTCGATCGCATTTCCCGCCGTTGGCACCGGAATCGCCGGCTTTCCGATTCCGGAATGCGCCCGGATCATGCTGCGCGAAGTTGTGGAACATTTGAAAAAACCCACGTCCCTCGAAAAAATACATTTTGTTTTGTTTGATGCCCAGGCTCTTTCCGAATTTGAAAAAGTGTTGGCGGAAATGGCGGCCAGCGGTGAATCGCAAGCCGCATCTGAGGCGGGGCGCAAATGAACGCACTCGCTGAAAAAGTCCGCGCCGAGCTGATGCAATATGAGCACCCGCTCTTTGTGTTTGATGCGCTGCCGGCCGCGGAAGGTGTCGAAGTGGTGATCCGGTATTCTCCTCCCGAGCCGCGAGTGGACACCTACGTGTTCCTTCTCCGCCCGCGCGAAATTGAGAGCAAACAATTCCCCTGGATTTTTCAGAAGCAGCTCTACGATTGCCTGCACGATTTCATCATCGAGATGTTTACATGCAATCCGCAGCGCCAGGACGTATGACGGCCGGCCCCTCCTCCGCATCCGGCGCCCCGGGCGAACCATCCAAGCGGGGAGAACACGCGCGAGCTCTTACCGAAATTCTTGCCGAGCGCATTCGCGCCGGCGGGCCTATTTCCTTCGCCGAATTCATGCGTGAGTGTCTCTATCATTTCGCTCACGGCTATTACTCGCGTGCCAGCTCCCGACGGTTCGGCGACTACTATACGAGCGTCGACGTGCATCCGATTTTCGGGCGTCTGCTTGCGCGGCAATTCGCGGAAATGTGGGAGCTGCTCGGCTCGCCTCGCCCCTTCATTGTGGCGGAGTCAGGCGCCGGGGTCGGTCGTCTGGCCGGCCACATCCTGGATTTCAGTGCGCGGGCGCTACCGGCATTTTACGCGGCTCTGAAATATGTCGCGGTGGAGCGCTCCAGCGCGCGCCGCGCCGAGCATGCGGCGCGCCTCGCGGATCATGCGGCGGCAGGACGCGTCTCCAGCGCCGCCGAAATCCCGCTCGCGATTCCCGCCGGGTGCATTTTTTCAAATGAATTGCTGGACGCTTTGCCCGCGCACCGAGTTGTCGTGGAAAATGGCGCGCTGCGGGAGATCTATGTCGGATTCGAGAGCGGGCGATTCATCGAGGTCCCGGGCGAGCCCTCCATGCCCGCGCTGGAGCGGTATTTTCACGAGCAGGGAATCAGGCTCGAAGAAGGACAGCAGGCGGAAGTGTGTTTTGAAGCGTGCGACTGGATTGAAAGCGCGGGGCGCGCCCTGGAGCGCGGCTTTGTTCTGACGATCGACTATGGCCACGAAGCCCGCGCTTTGTACGGCGAACATCACAATTGCGGCACGCTGCTCGCGTATCGCGATCACGCCGTTGCGGAGAATCTTCTCGATGCCCCGGGCGAGCAGGATTTGACTTCGCACGTCAATTTCACCGCGGTGGATTTGTGGGGGCGCCGGGCGGGCCTCCTGCGTACAGGTCTCGTCACGCAATCGCAATTTCTGGTCGCGCTCGGCCGCGGGAATGAATTCGCCGATTTGTACGAGCCGGGGCAAACGGAAATGGAAAAACTGCGCGCCCGCCTTTTGCTGAAGAACCTCATTCATCCGGAAGGGCTAGGCGAAAAATTTCAGGTTTTGATCCAGCACAAAGGGATTGCTTCGCCGCGGCTCACGGGATTGTCTGGGTATTGAGATTTGCGTGGCGCAGGCTTCAGCCTGTGGGGGTTGGTGCTTGCAAGGACTAAAACCCACAGGCTGAAGCCTGCGCCACTGAAACATTCAACGATCAGGCCCCGGTTTCGCTGTAGGCTTTCTTCAGGGATTTTTCCGCTTCTGCTTGCGCGCCGCCGGTATCGTCGGCGGTCTGCCTGGCCTTGCTGTATTCGTTGACGGCGCGTGTGCGGTCGCCCTGGATATCGTAAATCCGCCCCAGGTAGATGTGCGACCACACTTCGGTCCATTTCGTGGTCAAGTCGGTGGCGCCATCGAGCGCGTCACGGAAGGATTGCGCCGCGGCCGCGTAATTCCGCTGGTAGAAAAACGCCTCGCCCATGCGGAAGTCGGCCAGCGCATTCTGGCGGTCCTGCTCGAGCGCCTTCTGATACTGTTGCACCGCATCGTAGTAGCGGCCCAGCCCGGCGAAGGATTCCCCGCGCGCGATGATGCCGCGGACGCGCAGCTTCTGGCTCGATTTCAAAATGTAGTCGTGCGGGTCGAGGAGGATTCCGTTCGGTTTCGGCCGCCCGAACGTCTCCACGGTGAAGGGAGACTCTTTGCCGGAAATCGTGATCGTTTTGAATTCGGGATTTCCCTCGGTTTGGACTTCTATCTCCACGTCCATGTGGAAGACGTCAAGATTCTGTTTCGCTTTGCCGACGATCCGGAATCCCTTCTTGGTGCGGTAGATCACGTACTCCAAGTTGAATTCCGGGACTCCCGTCGAATGAAGCCACTGCGTAAAGAATGGGCGCAAGCTTGCAGGCTCGGCGGAAACGGCGGGCGCGTTGCCCAACTTGAATTCCGCAGGCGCCGGTCGAGTTTGGCGCGTCTCCGCCAATTGCTCGAAATCCTGAATCCGCGCGGACTTGCCCGCATACCGCGAATAAAAATCCTTCAGCAGAGCGCTGAAATTCGCGTCGCCGATGATCGCGCGGAGCATATGGAACACCATTGCGCCTTTGTTCACGACCACCGATTGATATTCCTCGGATCCGGGCTCCAGGCGCCGGGCGTCGGCGATGGGAGCGGAATCGTCGAACATCAACGCGCCCACCGCATAGTCCTCGAGCGCCTTGTTCAGCCCATCTTTGCCCGTAGATTGCTCGACAAATAATCCTTCCGAGTAGCGCGACAGGCCGTCCGTGATCCAGACGTCGGAAGTGGTGGCAGGAGTGACTTGCGCGCCCCACCACTGATGCGCGGCCAGATCTGCCAGCAATCGTTCGTTTGGCTTTGCCGACCATTGCCGCGCGCTCACCAGCAGCAGGCCCGGCGCCGCAAATCCGTCGACAGTCCCGTCCGGGAGTTGAGCGACCGTCAAGCCGGGCTCCGGCAGAGCTCCGAAATCATCATTGTAGAAATCGAGGACGTGCGCGATCGCGTCCGCATAAGCCGGCGCCGTGTTTGCCGATGCTGGCGGGGTGTATATGGAATAGGTCGCGCCTTCCGCGCGCTCCGGGCTCAATTGCAGCGGCGCGATGACGAATGTTCCCGCTGCTTCCGGTTTTTCGACGCGATACGTGTACAGCATCCGCTCGTTTTCCATGGAGGGAGGCGGAGGAGCGCTCATGGGCGAAACCGGCGCGCCACGCCGCGCGTTCCCAAGCATGGGAGCCGGAGCGGGAGATGACGCAACTTTGGGAGTGACCGATTCCGGCGCTCCCGCCGATTTCCCCGTGCCCACCACCGTCATGGTTCCGGGCACTTCGATCTGGAAAATACCGGTATACCGATTAGAGGGAAAATCGGTCAGCGGAAACCAGCGCGAGGGAAGCAGCAGGTATCCGCCGTCCTTGGCGATGTAAGCCATCCGCACGCCTTGATCGGGATTGTTCATGCGGCTGGAAAGCGGGCCGCCATAATCAAAAAACAGCGTGACCTTTCCTCCGGCCGGCACGGTATCGTCGAGCGTGACATGCAGTTTCAGGCTGGAGTTGTCGTCCCGATCGTAGGACACGGGTCTGCCAGAGACGTCACGCACCGAGTTGACGCGCAGATTTTGATTCAGTTCCACTTCCACGACTCGCGCGGGCTCTCTCGCCGCGAAGTCGACTTTCGCTTGCGCATTCATGACTTGGCCGACAGCGTCGAGCGAAGCGCGCACTTCATAGTAGGTTGCGCGGAACGCGGCAGTGGGAATGGTTTGGACCGGCGCGACGCCGCGGCCCGGCCCCTGCGGCGCTCCCGGCGATTGAGCCCAGCCGGGCACAGCGAGACCCACGAGGCACGCCAAGGATAGGAGCAGTCGAAATTTCGACATGAAGTTCAGGTGCCTTTCTTACTAGCGGAGGCCATCCAACGTAATAGGATACCAACTTGGGCTGATGAGTTGCCAGTCCCAGCTTCCGGTACGCCAACTAGCGCTACCGCAACCCGTGTTACGGTGCATTCAACATGCTTGCGATCAGGTCGGCCGCGCGCTCGACCGCGCCGGGAGGACCTAGCTTTTCGCGAACTTCCGCCAAGCCTCGCCGCATCTCCGCGCGCGTGTCCGGCGAATCGAGCAGGCGAATCGCCTCGCTCGCCAGCCGGTCGGGAGTGAAATCCTTTTGCACTAGTTCGGGCACAACCCGCTTGCCTGCAATCAGATTGACCATGGCGAACAAGGGCGTGCGAACGAGCAATCGAGCGATAGCCGCCGTGAGCGGAGCGAGGCGATAAACGACAATCATGGGCGCGTCCATCAGAGCGGCTTCGACAGTGGCTGTGCCGCTCGACACAATCGACAGGTCCGCCGCGCCCAGGGCGTCGTAGGTCGCGTCTTCCACCACGTGCATGGCCACGTCGGGCGCCAAATAGTGACGGACCTGGGCCTCCTTCACGCCTGGCGCGAGGGCCAACACGAATTGCACTCTGCGATCTTTTTGGATCAAACGGCAGGCTTGCATCAGTGTGGGCATGTGGTGCGCGATTTCGCCGGAGCGGCTTCCCGGCAGGAGCGCAACAATCGGCTTGCTCGCGTCCAATCCACATGCCGCGGCAAACTCCGCGCGCGTTCTCTTCGCCGCCACATTTCCCACGAGCGGATGTCCGATAAAATCAGCCTGCACGCCGCGCGCGCGGTACCATTCCTCTTCAAACGGAAAAATGCAAAGGCCGCGCACGAACCGGCGCCGCACCAAATTCGCCCGCCACGGTCTCCAGGCCCAGAACTGCGGGCACACAAAATAGACGTTCTGCACGCCCTGGCGCTTCAGTGCGCGCGCCAGTCGCAAATGAAATCCCGGGAAATCGGTGAGGATCGCGAGCCGCGGTTTGCGGCGCGCCGATTCTTCCAGCAGATGCTTCCACACGCGCTTCAGGGCGGGATACTTCTTCGCGATTTCGACGATTCCGACCAAGGAAACTTCGGAGCAGTCGGCCACGAGTTCGACACCGGCATCGCGCATGCGAGTCCCACCCATGCCGAAAAGTTGAACGTCGGCGCGTGCTCGCAATGCCTCCGCGAGCCGGGCCGCATACATGTCGCCGGACGCTTCGCCCGCGGAGATGAGAATTTGTGTGGGAGGCATTGTGTAGCGCCCGCCTTCAGGCGGGCACTTTGGATTCACGCACATGCCCGCCTGAAGGCGGGCGCTACAAAGGTGTCCGGCTAATCGTTCCCGGGAATGGACGTGCCCGCTTCGCTCCCAGCCGTCTCGAAGGACGCGCGCAGCTCCTGGTCTTTGTACTGGAGCTGGTACAGACGATAGTAGATTCCGCGCAGGGCCAGCAATTGCTGATGGGAACCCTGCTCGCGCAATTTGCCTTTATGGAAGACGAGAATGCGGTCCGCGTGCTGGATGGTACTGAGCCGGTGCGCGATGACGAGCGCCGTGCGGCCCTCGAGCAGACGGTCGAGCGCCTCGCGAATCAGAATTTCGGTCTTCGTGTCCACGCTCGACGTCGCTTCGTCAAGGATCAGGAACCTCGGATTGTGCGCGAGCGCCCGCGCGAAGCTGATCAATTGGCGCTGCCCCACGGAAAAAGTAGCGCCGCGTTCGCTGACATTTGTTTCGACGCCTTCCGGCAGTGAATCCAGCAACGAGCCGAGCCCCACTTCACGCAGCGCGGACTCGACCCGCGCGCGGCTGATGTCCTCGTCGCCCAGGCGGACGTTCGATTCCAAAGTGCCGGTGAACAGGAACGGGTCCTGCAACACGATTCCGAATTGCCTGCGCAATTGGTGCACGTCGTACCGGAGAATGTCCACGCCATCGAGCAGAATCTGGCCGCGCTGAATTTCGTAGAACCGCAGCAGCAGTTGAATGAGCGTGGTCTTCCCCGCGCCGGTATGGCCGACGATGGCGAGGGTTTGCCCCGGCGCGATGTGGAAAGAAACATCGCGCAAAACCCAGTCATCGTCCTTCGGATTTGCGCCGCCGTGGTAGGCGAACCACACGTTGCGGAATTCGATGTCTCCGCGCGGCGCGGAAAGAGCGAGCGGCGCTTCCGCGGGCGGTGCGGGCAGAGGCTCGTCGAGGAGCTTGAAAATCCGCTCGCAGGCGGCCATGGCTGACTGGAGGATGTTGAACTTTTCGCTCAGGTCCTGGATCGGGCGGAAAAAGAGCTGCGCGTACTGCATGAAGGCGATGAGCGTTCCGACCGTCACCGCGCCGGCAAACGAGAGCAGTCCGCCGTACCAGAAAACAATCGCGATTGCCGTCATGCTGAACAGCTCGACCGCGGGAAAGAAGACGGCGAACGCCGTGATCGCATCCTTGTAGGCCTCCATGTGGATGCGATTCAATTCCGCGAACTGCTCCTGCGATTTTCGCTCGCGGTTGAAGATCTGCACGATGCTCATGCCGCTGATGTGTTCCTGCAGGAACGAGTTGATGCGCGCGATGGCCGTCCGGATCCGGCGGTTGGCGTCGCGCACGCGGTCGCGGAAGATCCATGTTGCGATCATGATTAGCGGCAGGACCGCGAATGTAGCCAGCGCGAGCTTCCAGTTTTTCCACATCATCACCGCGCCGATGCTGAGCAGCACGATCGCGTCGTTGGCCATGGCCGCGATACCGGCGGCGAACAAATCGTTCAGCGCGTCGACGTCCGTCGTCACGCGCGTCACGAGACGCCCGACAGGGCTGCGGTCGAAGAAACTCATCGGAAGGCGCTGCATGCGCTCGAAGATTTCTTTTCGCAGATCGTAGAGCGTTTGTTGCCCGACGTTCTGCATGATCCGGACTTGCAAATATTGAACCGCGAAGCTCAGAAGTAATGCGGCAAGCGACAGGAGCGAAATGAGGGTCACGCCACGCAGCGCAGCCGCCCAGGGAATCGATTGATCCAGACCGGGGACGATGTAGTTGTCGACGGTGAATCCAAACAGGTAAGGACCAACCACCGTGAGAGGGCCGACCAGCAAGGTCAGGAAGACCGCAATGACCACATTCCACTTGTACGGCCGGAGATACATCATCAGCCGCCGCAGCAGGTGCGAGTCGTAAGCCTTCCCTAGAGCTTCCTCTTCGCGGAAGTCGCTCATTCGCGCGCCAACTCTTCCTCGAGCAATTGTTTGTGGTACAAGTCGGCGTAATATCCGCCGCGCGCCAGAAGTTCAGAATGCGTGCCGCGCTCTACGATGCGCCCATCGCGCAGGACCGCGATCTGGTCGGCATGCTGCACGGTGGAGACGCGATGGGAAATCAAAATGGTCGTTCTCTGCCGCAGGATCGCGTCGAGTCGCTTCAGAATGCGCTCTTCGGTTCCCGTATCCACGCTCGAAAGGGAATCGTCCAGGATCAGGATTCTGGGATCGCGAATCACGGCGCGGGCGATGGCGGCGCGCTGTTTCTGGCCGCCCGAAAGCGTAATTCCGCGTTCTCCAACCATCGTGTTGAATTGCCCTGGGAACTCTTCGATTTCCGCGGCAATGCTGGCGACGTCGGCGGCATCGTGAATTTCTTCGTCCGTCGCGCTATCCACGCCGAACGCGACGTTTTCGCGCAGCGTCTCGCTGAACAGGAACGTGTCTTGCGGCACGTATCCCACGGCCCGCCGCAGCGTTTCGAGCGGCCATTCGCGGATCGGACGTCCGTCGATGAGCAGCGTTCCCGGGGGCGCTTCCCAAAGCCGCGCAATCAGTGAGGCCAGCGTGGATTTCCCGCTCCCCGTGGGCCCTACAATCGCCAGGATGGAGCCAGCCGGAACGCGCAGGGAAATATCCTGGAGCACGGGCTGGTTGGTCGCGGCGCTGCCGTTCGATTTCGCTCCATCGGCGTCGCTTCGCACGGTTGGATACGTGAAGGTCAGGTTTCGGAACTCGATTTCGCCGCGGATTTCGCCCGCGTTGTCGCGGACTGCAGAGTCGCTGATCTTTGGTTCCGAGTCGAGAATGTAGTTCAGCCGGCCCATCGACGCGCCGCCGCGTTGAAAGATGTTGGTCACGAATCCCAGCGCAATCATGGGGAAAATAAGGCGCGTCATGAACGTGTAAAACGCGACCAACTCGCCGAGCGTGATCCGGTTCAAAACGACAAGGCGCCCGCCTTGCCAGAGCACGAGAATAAACGTCAATCCGAACAACATCTGGAGCAACGGCATGAACAAGCTCCAGAAAAAGATCAGGCGCAGGTTGCGGTTGATGTATTCGCGGTTGGGCGCGTCGAATCCGCGAATTTCCGCTTCCTCCTGGCCGTAGGCGCGGACGACGCGCACGCCGGCGAGATTTTCCTGGGCCTTCGCGGAAAGCACGGCGAGCGACGCCTGAATTTTCCCGTACAGCGCGTGAATCTGCCGGCCAAACACCCAGACGCTGACGGCCACGATGGGCACGGGGAGCAGCACGTACACGCTGAGGGTCGCCGAAATCCAGAACATCAGAATCACGGCCAGCACCATGGTCGCAATCGTGTTGGCGCTGTACATGATGCCCGGCCCGAGCACCATGCGCACCGAGTTCAAATCGTTCGTGCAGCGTGACATCAGCTCGCCCGTGCGGTTGCGCACGTAGAATTCCGGCTCCATGAGCACGAGCTTCGACAGCAGGTCGTTTCGCAAGTCGTACTCGATGTCGCGGGAGAGGCCAATCAGAATTTGCCGCGTGCAATAAGAAAAAACGCCTTGAACGGCGCAAACGATGACCAGCGCCGAACAAAATACAGCCAGCGTATGCGGATCCTTCGGGTGATAGTAGGGAAGAAGGAAACCCAGAGTGATTTGAGTCAGACGCCCGAGTTGCGCCAGGGGGGTCTGAGCGCCCTTGATGCAATCCGTAATGACGCCGAGGATCAACGGCAAAAGCGTGCCGGTAATCCCCATGCCGGCCTGCGTAATAAAGCCGATAACAACTTCCGCTTTGTGGCGCGCCACATACGGATACAACCGGGTGAGCTGCGACCATCCGGAGACGCGCTTATGCGCTGTTTTCGGTACCGATCCTGACAGGGTATTTGCCGCTGCGCTCATTTCAGAATGGACTGTGGAGTCTCCAGTGACGGGACCTCGCTCAGATACCTTTCATGAGACTGGTCGAACGATTGATAGCGTTTCGCATTCTTGTTCCAGCGTACGTCGAATGTTGCATTCTTCAGACCGATACGTTCGCCCGTGTGTACATTAATGGCGTCGAATATATCTGCTGGACTGAACTTCATCTCCAGCCCGACCTTCGCATCCTGGCTAAATTCCAATTTCCAGTCGTTGATCCGCCCCACGGGAGAGCCTCCAAGATAGCCATTCGGATTTTTCAAATGCTCGTCGCACAGCAGAACTTCGGACCACTTGCCGCCCATCTGTTCGAGGACGGCTGCGCGCGTCACGAAAATCGGCGGATTTTCCCCGCCCACGCCCGAAGCTGCTTGCTTCGAGACCCTGTTGACGACCAGCAGTTGCTCATTCCCATTCAGCGCAAGATCCCCTCGCGCAAGAATTTCCGCTTGTTTGCCCAAGGCTGCTTCCGCAACCCCGCGCGCCTCCTCCGTTATATCGGCGCGTTCGGCGGCCTCTTTCACGTCAGCGGGCGCCGGCTGCTTTGCCGAGCGGCACCCTGCCAACGATAGCGCCATGATCCAGGACAGCGTTCCCACAATGGTGCGCAGTTTTCGTATCCTCATCGTCAGTCAGCGCACTATAGGCTTGGGAACGCCAGCGTAATTTCGACCACACGTCCCGTGTCCCGGGCGCACAGGACTTCCATCACTTGCGGAACGTCCGAGCCGGCCCAGTCAAATTGATAATACATGAGCTCCAGTTCTTGCCTGTTTTTAGATGCCGGGCCGCTGGAATTCGGCTCACCATATAAACCTGTCACGCGATCCTGCGAATCGCCCATGCGCAGGCCAAGCCCGGTCAGCCAATTTCTGGGGTCCAGAAAATCGGGTCGCCGGTCGCTGCATTTGCCTTCCTGTGTGCCGAGCGTCGTGATGGTGACGCTTTGAATTACGGTTTTGGCATCGATTTCCAAATGGATCGAACGCCCCGAACAATCGTCGCGCCATTCCCTTGATCCTGAATTCGGCTCCTCGGAAAGGCTCTTGCCTTTAAATCGCTTCTCCGCCACGGCAAATGTGTCGCGCCCGGGCCTTAGGCCCGCGAGCAAGGTTTCATTGGTGTGGCGTATCGCCGTTTGCCCGGCGCCGGGAGGAGAGATTCGCGCGCCCGCCACCACCACCACGGCGCTCGCCGCGGCGAGCGCCAGGCTAGCGCACAGCCAGAATTTCATCGAGCCGCGCTTCAAAGTTTTCCTCTCCCTCGGACCACAATCGGAAACGCTCCACGGGCAGAGCTTCCTCCACCGCGCGCATCCAGCCCATGAGTTTCTGGATATTCTCTCTCGTTTTCTCCTGATATTCGCGCAAATTCTGCGGCTGCGACATCCACATCAGAAATCGCGCCTCTTCGGGATGCTGCGGCTCCGCGACGCGCCCGCTTTCCGCGGCCAGCAGCCCTGCGTGGCCGGTGAACAGGTGCTCGAACCCAAGATCGGCCATGAAGTGGCCCGATTCGGCAAACACGCCCTGATCGTACTCGGGCCCGTAACAAAATATGTCCATGCGCTCAGGCTGCAATTTCCAGCTTGCGGATTCCTTGTCGCGAATCCACAGATCCCATCGCGCCGCAACTTCGTAGCACACATCGCCCGAGTGATGCTCCTTCGCCAGATTCACGATCTCCTCAGGAGTCGTCAAGTAGCCGCGCAAATCGTATTCCTCGAGCGGCGTTTCCGTGAAATCCACGGCTCGTACCGTCATCCCCGTAAACCCCGGCGGGGAAGAAGCGAGCGGCACCGTGGCGAGGAAATGCTCGAAGTAAGAGAGCATATTCTCCTCGCTGAAGTCGCGCACCCAGACGCTCGCGTAGGCACAGTTGGGCATCTGGATATTATACAGGCAACGGCCCGCAGGACCGAAAAGGTACGAGTGGCGTGTGGCAGGCCAATTTCTTAATGGTTGTGATTTTGGTAGGAAAGCCACCCGACGCGGCGGGGCTGTCCGCATGTGTGTTGCTGAGATCGTGCGAGATTACCAGTAGTGGCTCTCCAAGCGATTTGAACCAGTATCAGAGGAAGCTGTGGCATTCTCACCACCAGTCTGTAGGTTCTCCTGTCGTGGGATCGAGAAATAGCCGCCGGCTTTCGGCGTCGCGGTCGCCGCGATGGTCGTCGTGGTCGTCGAAATCGAACATACCCAGGATCGTGCCGCTAGCCAGCACATCGAACGACTGAGGGTCGCCGATGGCCCCAAGGCTCCAGTTGTACTCTATGAAGCGCAGGATAGAAGTCGTATCGTTGAGGCTATGATCTATGTAGTTGCGTTTTGCATAGGGCGAAATGGCGAGGAAAGGCAGCCTCTCCCCGTAACCGCAGCGGTCCAGGTAAGCGCCCGGCTGCGGCGTGCCGCACAACCCGGTGGGTCCGAGGAGAGCGTCGTTGGCAGGGTCATTCGACTGGTTCACAATCGGCGGCATCGCGTGGTCGTACCAACCGTCCGAGTCGTCATACGCGATTACAATCGCCATGTCGCGCCAATAGCGGCTTTTCTCCAGCTCATTGATCGTGTTCACTAGAAATTCCTGCTCGGCGAGCGGCGAAGAATCGCTGGGATGCCCGGTGCTGATCACCGAAGCCTTCAAGAAGCTCACTGCGGGAAGGTGCCCTTCCTCCAGCGCGTCCCAGAATGAAGTCAAATCGTATTGATGATTGGCTTGGTCGGTCTTGCCGATCATGTCCACGGAATTGGGCGGAAGGTGGTGTGGATTTGTGGTGGAAGCGTAATACTGAAAAGGGTCGTAGTGACTGTTGTAGATTGTCGAGCATGTTGCGATGCCGCCCGAGAATGAGGTCGCCGCGAAGTCGCCGTAAAACCAGCCCCAGGTGACATCCGCAGCGGTCAGCAAATCGCCCACGTTCTTTCCGGTCATCGTGACATGAGGGGCAGCGCCGGGGCAATCGTCCAGCGCTGGCTGCACGTTCGCAATAACGGATCCATTGACGATTTTTCCTTTGACGTCTGCGCTCATGGTGCCGTGCGTCTGGCCTGAGATTAGATTCAGGTGTCCCATCACGGTGGTTCCGAATTCAGTGTCAAAGAAGTTGTCGCTCATCGCATAGTTCTGTGCGTAGTTCCAGAGGGCAGTGACTGTGTTCCCGTCGTAATAGCCCATGGCCAAGTTCGGCGCAAAGAATTGCGTGCAACCGGTGCTTGTGGCGCTGGTGATGTTGAACATGTTCATGAGGCCGCCATTGAAGGCCTTTTGTTCGTCCGAATAGTGGTTGTCGTTATCGCACGTTTCGTTCTGGCTGGGATCGAGACGGAAGGGATTGGTGGCATTCGGGTTGTGCTGCAATAACGCTGTCGTGAGGCCATTGGGGAGCGGCGTATCCGGCTTGGCATGAAACTCCGGTTCTCCCGGCGGATTGGTCGCGAAGGGGTACGTCCCAAAGTAATGATCGAAGGCATTGTTCTCGTCGAAGATCACGACCAGGTGCTTGATCGGCGTGGCGGTCTTTGGCCGGTCGTCACGATCCTCGTCGGCACGAACGTCCGCCGGACACATCGCCGTCCAAACGAGAAACAACATCACGATCCATTTGATGGTTAAAGTACTCTTAGGAGTAACAGTACTGTGCATTATCCCTCCTGCGAATCAAGACGCGCAGTGGCAGGAGAGGGTAATAGGCGATCGAGATTGCTAATTCATTACGCGATCGTGAATGGGGGACTAAATCTGAAGAGGTCTTATCTAAAACTCAAACAAAGGTGATCGGCACAGCGGCGCCCTAATTTGATTGATAACTCGATTTGGTCTACGGAGCGCCCGCCTTCAGATGGGCTTCTGATGAATTCTAGAAATACCAATCTAAAGATTGGTTCTTTACCAGCCCTGCACGAGCGGTGCTCCATTGTAGCCCTCCAGAAGTTGTCTCCTGAGCCGTTTTTTTCACCTCATCGTTCACAAACGCAGCATCTAAACCCAGCAGATTCGTTTGTAGCAACTCTTGTCCGGTCCAATTGAATGCGCGGGAAAGGCTTTCATACTCTGCGGTCAGAGTCGTCGGAGTAAGCATGCGGCTGTCGGAGTTGACGTTGAGAGATACGCCCGCGCGGCAGAGGTGATCGATCGGATGTTCCTCCATGTTCCCTATCGAAGGAATAATCTGGACGTTGGCCGTTGGGCAAAGCTCCAGGTGAATGCGTTTGCTGCGGAGATGCTCCACCAGTTTCGAATCCTCGATGCTGCGCGTTCCGTGGCCGATTCGTTGCGGGTCGAGCAGGCGGAGCGTCTCCCACACGCTCTCCGGCCCAAGCGCTTCGCCGGCGTGAGCGGTGCGATGCAGGCCATGCTCCCGCGCGTAGCGATACGCTCCTATGTGCGCGTCCAAAGGAAATCCCGCCTCGTCTCCCGCAAGATCGAGCGCCACGACTCGGCTGCCGCGAAATTTCTCCACTAACTCCGCGGTCAGCAAGCTCTGCGCTTCCGTGAAGTGCCTCAGCGTGCAAAGGATCAAGCCCGCCTGCATTCCGGTTACCCGGATCAGGCGATCGACGGAGCGTTCCACCACCGCAACGACGCGCTCTGGGCCCAAGCCACGCTCGGTATGCAGCAGCGGCGCAAACCGGATCTCGGCGTAAATCACGCCATCTTCGATGAGTTGCCGGAAGACATCCTCCGTAACCAGACGGAGGGAATCCTCGGTTTGCATGAGCTGAAAACCCTTGGGCGCGCGGGAGAGAAAGTCGGCGAGGTTCGCGCAGCGTGTCGGCGCGATGAAGTCGCGCTGATACTCCTCACGAGAAACGGAAGGGGCCAGGGCGGAAACTGCCTGGTAGCTCAGCGAGCAGTCCAGGTGGAGATGCAGTTCAATCTTTGGAAGCCGCCGAAGGTCCATTTGCTCACGATAACCCGCGGTTGATTTCTGGTCCATACGTCAGCATATGGAATAATTCAAGTACTTGCCGATCCGCGCCAATTTGATGGTCCGAAAACACCGGCCCTTCCGTAGGCGGGGTTTCGCGCGGGCGAGTGTTTGCATCTGGTGGCCTGAGGAGATTTCAGATTTCAAATTTGAGATCCAAAATCCAAGAACCTTGCGCGCACTTTCGCATCGACAACCGCGCGTCTTCCTTCAATTGGACTAACATGTTGAAGGCACATGCCGGGGGCCGTGATGAGCATGAATACGATCTTGATGCAACTCTTGGGGCTGGCACATCCGATCATTCAAGCGCCGATGGCCGGCGGCGGGGACACTCCAGATCTAGTTGCGGCAGTCTCGAACGCGGGTGCGTTCGGTTCCATTGGCGCGACCTACTTGACACCCGAGCAAATCCGAAGCACGACGGCGGAAGTGCGCGCGCGAACCTCACGGCCGTTCGGGATCAACTTTTTCGCTCCGCTGACGCCCGAACAGACTCAAAAAAGCCCAGAAACGATTCTGGCGCGGCTGGCTCCCTAATTCGCGGATCTAGATCTTCCCGCTCCCTCGCTTCCGAAATCAGCTGGAATTCCGTTCAACGAGCAACTCGACGCGGCGCTCGAATGTGGAGCGGCATGTCTCAGTTTTACTTTCGGAAAGCTGCCGGAAGATGCCGTCAGCGCGATCAAGGCCCGCAACATGTTTCTGATCGGCACAGCGACGACCGTGGAAGAGGCGGTCGCGCTGGAAAAGTCAGGCGCGGACGCAATCGTGGCTCAGGGCAGTGAAGCGGGAGGCCACCGAGGCACCTTCGGCGGCGACTTCACTGCCGCCATGGTTGGCGTCATTTCACTTGTGCCGCAAGTCGTCGACGCCGTCCGCGTGCCTGTGATCGCGTCCGGGGGCATTATGGACGGCCGCGGCGTTGTGGCCGCGCTAGCGCTTGGCGCCTCCGCCGTGCAGATGGGCACTGCGTTTTTAGTCTGCCACGAGAGCGGTGTTTCCGATGCCTACAAAGATGCAATCCTGAGCGCGCACGAGGATCAAACCCGAATCACACGCGCGTTTTCCGGCCGCCCCGCCCGAGGAATCGAGAACCGCTTTATGACCGAAGTCGAATTCAATCACGATGATGATGCGGTACTGCCATTCCCGCTGCAGAACGCGCTCACTCGTCCACTTCGGACGGCGGCAGCCAAGCAGGGCCGGGCGGAGTTCCTGTCCCTCTGGGCTGGGCAAGGCGTGCGTCTGGCGCGCCGCCAATCCGCGGCCGAACTGATTGCCCGCCTGGCCAAGGAGATCGACGCCACCGTCGCCGCGATGCAAAAATGCGCGTCGGCCGCCGGCTAACCTGCATTCTTCACCATTACTTTGCAAGTGCTTTACGTTTCTTGGCTATCGCGTGAACTTGAGGGTTTAGTGGCAAAGGCTTCAGCCTGTGGGGGTTAGTGCTTGCAAGAACCAAACCCCACAGGCTGAAGCCTGTGCCACTGGCCCGCCTGCCCCGCAAACGAAGATGTGAAAGGCCTCTCTACAATTTTGATTAGGTTTGAATATCTGGCGCGGAAGTTCTCGCTACTTCTTATCTTCGGGTCCGGGCGCAGGCGAAGGCGGCGAAACGAGTCCACCGAGGCGCTGGCGCAGAGTCGCGCCCATCTCAGCGATAACGGCGCTGCAGACGGCCTTCAGTTTCCTGTCCGTGGATTCGGCCAACTCTTCGATGCGGGCTTCGGATTGCTGGGTGAGCTTGGTTACCGTGGTCAAGAGCCATGCGTTCGACGCGTTTTCCAGCCGTTTCTTATGTTCGTCGATGGCAGCGTTCCCCAGGGGGTCGAGCGACATGCGGAATTGGCGTTGCAGCGTTTGAGATTCGCTCTGGAGGGTTTCCTTGGCCTCATCGATCCGAGTTTCCAGATCCTGGACGCCTTGAGCCAGGGTTTGTTTCACGTGCTGGGACAGGGCGCGCTGAAACTCCACGGCGAAGCCGCGGGCGTCGCTTTCCAGCTTGGAACGGATCTGCGCGCCGTTCGCTTCCATGCTCGCGACATTCTGCTCGAATGCCGTTTTCGTTTTCGAGGCGTAGACTTCGAACTGTTCGCGTCCAAGTTCCGCGGCACGCTCGGTGAATTGCGAAGCCGCGGCGTTACCCGCTTCGGCGATTTGCTGGCTGCCGCGTTCGGCGGCTTCCGTAGCGCTTTCCTGGATCTGTCCTTGAGCGTGTTCGACATAACTCCGGCTGCAGTTGTCGAGTTCCCGTGCGAACAGGCCGGACAATTCCGCGGCCTTTTCCCGCAAGTGCGCCGTGGCCTGATCCGCGCCCTTCTGAAGGGTCGTTTGCATCTGGTTCTGAACTTTTTTCTCGTACCAGTCGGCTGATTTGTAAAGCGCCTCAAACGTGCCCTGCGTGGTTTCGGTGGCCTTGGTTTCGAGCTCGTTGATCCACCTGGTGATGGTTTCACGCGCCGATTCGCCGAACTCGGTTTCGATCCGCGCGAACAGCTCCTTGCCCCGGGTTACCGTGTCCTGCAGGTTTCGGTCGGAAGCCTGCCAGACGCGTGCCTGATGCTCGGCAAGGGTTTTCTCGGCCTCCTCGCGATCGAAGACGAGCTTCGTGGACGCTTCTTCCACGCGGGCCAATTGCGGCGAAAGCCGCTGCTCCAGATTGCTGACAAGTTCATCCACGGTCTGTCGGCCAGTGGCTTCCAGTACCGAGTGAAACTGTTCGGCCATCCCAGTCACGACCGATTCCGCCTGGCGGGTTAGTTCGCCGCTTTGCGCTTCGAGGATTGCCTGGCCGTGTTGCGCCAAATCTTCGGAGGCCGCCTCGAGCTGCGTCGAAAACTCACGGCGTTTCCCCTCCAGCTGCGCAGCCGATTGTTGCAACTGCGTAAAGATGGCTTCGCCCCTGGCGATCTCCTGATTGATCGCCGTGCGAAGCATGCTCAGGGTCCCCTCCGCCTCGGCCGCAACCTGGGATTGCGATTCGCCGATGAGGGCGACCCGCTCCTGGAGCATCTTCTCCATTTGCCGCCCGGTAGCCTCGGAGTTTTTCCCGAACTTCTCGGCCGCAAGCCGGGACGCCTCCTCGATCATCGTTTCCGTTTTTTGGCGCCATCGCTCGGAAGCCTCTTCCAAGTCGGCATCGAGAACCCCGCGCCAACCCGCTTCTCCGATCGCCGCCGCGGCGGCAATCTGATCTTTCAAGGTCTTGGCTGCATGATCCATCTGCGCCAGGCGTGCTTGGGCTTCGGCCGAGCGCTGGTCCATCTGTTCCTGCCAGAGGCGCAGTTCGTTCGTCGCAGCCTGCTCGGAGCTTAAGCGCATTTGCTCCACAGCCACTCGAGCCTCGTTTTCACTCGCTCCCAGGGCTCGCGTCGCGCTTTCCACTTTCTGCATGGCGGCGTGAAGTTGTTCCTGAATTCGAAGCTCAAAATCCGTCTGCCGTGCGCGCTCTACTTCGGCAAGTTGAGCGTCCATCTGCTGCCGGGCTTCGCCGATCTGCTGGCTCAGCTCGCGCGCCATCTCCTCGCGCAGGGCCGATAGGACGGCCTCCCGCTCGCTTTGTCTTTGCCGGATGGCTTCCTGCTTGATCTCCTCGGCTTGCGCCGCGATGGCGGCAGCTGCCGACTTTTTTGCCGCATCCGTCAGTTGCGCGTGCAGGTCGGCCATCAGCATGCGAGTTTCCGCAGCCACGGCCTCATTCGCACTCTCACGCGCTGTGCTCAGAATCTGTTGCCTGGCCTCGGTAACCAGACGCGCCACCTGCAGCGACAGTTGCTGGGAAGTATCGCCGCCGCCGGCCGGCAGCGGAAGCACCCGAACATTGTCCTCCACGGGCTCAGGCCGGGGCGTATGAGCCGCAGCCTGTTCTTCTGGCGTGGACCAATCTTCATCCTCGGAATCAGCATGCCCCATGGCTTCGGATGGAGGTGCGGTGCCCAAGTCGGGCGCTTTCGCGGAGTCGGGGAAGGGAAACCAATCGCCGGGAGGAAAGGCAATTCCCCAAACGTTGCCTGAAACTTCGAGTTCCACGCCGACCTGAAACAGCTCACGGACGGTGCGGGGGCGCTGAATCCAGGTGACGCGGCCACGTACAGTCCGCGCCGGGTGGCCCGGCTCGCTATGGGGGACCTCCAGGGTGACCCACATATTTTTCAGGACGTAGTGTTTCGATTGGTAGCGGGCGCCGTGGCAATTAATGATCAGGGTTGAAGTGCGCTCCTGAAACGGACGGCCGAGCGCGTCCACGCCCGTCACCGTCAACGGCACAGCTTGCACAATTCGAGAGGTGCGCCTCTTCTGGGCTTCCTGATCGG
This sequence comes from Verrucomicrobiia bacterium, assembly GCA_035604385.1. Classification (GTDB taxonomy): domain Bacteria; phylum Acidobacteriota; class Terriglobia; order Acidiferrales; family UBA7541; genus Palsa-360. The sequence continues at coordinate 35,767 of DATNIO010000087.1, forward strand.
GATGAAGATTCGATTCCGCCACGATAGCTCCCCACAGTCAATTTTCAAGCCTAACATTGCGGCCCTCAGGCGTCGAGGCGCAGGGAAGGCCGATTTCGTAAAGGTTACGCCCCTTCCGGCTGGTTCGCGACGCCCTGGTCCCGAAATGGCGCTGCCAAATCCACGCCGTCCCCTCAGGCACACGCAAGAACTATGCCGGGACGACGCATCTTCACACTGATCTGCGGGGAATGGAGAGGCTGGGCGCCTTCCGAAGGGGCAATGTACTACAAAGGCAGGCAGATGACCAGAAGGATCGGTTACATATTTTGGCGCGCATTGGAAAACTTACTGGGCTGCGGCTGGGAGAATCAGCGGTTGCGGTGCCTGTCGGGGTAGCTCAGAGGAATCGGGGCTGCAACAGCTCGTCTCGAGCTTCCTCAAATCTCCCTGCATGTCCGGCGTTAGCCGCAAATGGGCCAGGGTTTCTTTCAAAATCGCGGACGCGACTGCATCGCGAGGCGCAACGAGACGATAGTGCATCCACCTCCCCTGTCGCCGCGCGGCGACGATGCCCGCGCGGCGTAGATACGCTAAATGACGCGAGATTTTTGGTTGGCTGATCTTGAGGATCTCCACAAAATAGCAGACGCAAATTTCCTTGTCGGCGATCAGGTTGAGGAGACGAAGCCGCGTGCGGTCGGCCAGAGCGCGAAAGAGAAGATCGAGCGGGAACGGTTTATCCTTCCGGGCCATGCTCCACATTATATATGGCTTGACAGATAAGAGCAAGGCGGCGTATCGTCAACGCATACGCACAAGCGTATATGTTATTGTCGGTGGGGAGGACTTATGCCAACGGAATCCGTAAAAGGGCGCAAGGCTCACGTTGCGATCCACGTAAAAGACCTCGCGGCAAGCATCGAGTTCTATGGAAGACTTTTCGGGGTTGAACCCTGCAAAGTGCGAAACGGATACGCGAAATTTGACGTCTCGAACCCGCCGCTCAATTTCACTTTGAACGAAGCGACCGAGGCAGGGCAGGGCGCATTGTCCCACCTGGGAATTCAGGTGGAATCGACGGCCGAGGTCCTTGCCACACGCCAGAGTTGGCTGGAAAGAGGCTTGCTGCCTCGCGATGAAATGAAAACGGAATGCTGCTACGCGCTGCAGGACAAGGCGTGGGTCCGCGATCCCGACGGGAACGAGTGGGAAGTCTTCGCCGTTTTGCAGGACAACCTTCCGGAGAAGCCGGTTGCGGAAAAATCGTGTTGCGGTCCCGATTGCTGCGCTCCTGCTGCTCCCTGAGGTGACGATGCGGTGTAGCCTCGCCTTCAGGCGAGCATGCGCTTGAATCTAGAATGCCCGCCTGAAGGCGGGCGCTACATGGCCCTCTGAGATTTGTCTTGCCACTCAGACCATTTATCCCGGGCAGCTACCGCGAAAGGAATCTCGATGGAAAAGCGCTACAACGTCCTCTTCTTGTGCACGGGAAATTCCGCGCGTTCG
>DATNIO010000088.1:0-12305 GCA_035604385.1 Verrucomicrobiia bacterium
CCGGCCTCCTCCTGAATGGAAAACAGATCGAGGTCGGCGCCGAGCCGGCGATGGTCGCGCCGCTTGGCCTCTTCGAGCCTGTGGAGATAATCGTCGAGCTCCTGCTGCGTGTAGAAGCACGCGCCGTAGATGCGCTGCATCTGCGGGTTGCCTTCCTGGCCCTTCCAGTAGGCGCCCGCGACGCTCATCAATTTGAAGGCGCGAATGCGCCCGGTCGACGGGATGTGCGGCCCGCGGCAGAAATCGATGAATTTTCCAGTGGTGTAGAACGACACCATCGGCTCGATGGCGCGCTCTTCCACCAGTTCGCACTTGAAGCCCTGGTCCCATTTGCGGTATAGCTCGAGCGCTTCGGGCTTCGGCATCATCTTGCGCTCGTTGGGGATGTCCTGCGCCGCAAGGTCGCGCATTTTCTTTTCGATGCGCTCGAGATCTTCGGGTGTGAACGGCTCCGCGCGCACGAAATCGTAGAAAAAGCCCGTGTCGATCGGCGGGCCGATGCCCAGCTTGACGCTCGGGAAAAGTTCCAGAACCGCCGCAGCGAGCAAGTGCGCCGCCGAGTGCCGCAGCACCTGAATCGCTTCGGGATCTTTCGGCGTCAGGATCGAGAGCCGCACGTCCTGATCGATCGGCGCACGCAAATCGACCAGAAAACCTTCGCCGTTCGCCGCGGAAGTCATGCGAGCTTCGGGCGCCGCGTCGGGAGATTTTTCAGCCATCGCACCCGTGGACGCGCTCGCGGCTGCGGCGGCAGGCCCGTGGATAGGAGCGACCCGCGCGACTAGCGCTTCCTTCGCCAGCCGCGGCGAAATCTGCTGCGCGATCTCCGCTGCCGTCGTGCCGAGAGGCACGTCGCGGATTGCCCCGTCCGGCATCGTAATGTGAATTGTGTCCATAAGTTTGTTTCGGCTTTCGACCGGCGAGTGCGAAATGACGCCGCGCCCCAGCGCCCGAGGAAAGACCTACGCTAGCAGATGCCTCCAAGCACGGTCAAGGCAGCCCGCGGATCGGCAGTGACTCAGACTGGTTCTGAATGGAGCATACTGCTGCCCGCCCTAAATACGGGCGGCCTCTACAAAACCCACCACCAACAAGGGCGGACGGTTTTGTAGCGGCCGTTCCGTCCTGTGCATTCCAGGACGGATCGGGCATCTTCGCGGGCAAAGTGACCGACTACCCGCGGATCGGCAGTGGCCGCCAAGCTTCTTAAAATCCATGGGAAATGTCTAAGTAAACAACATCTGGTATGTAATCAAATGGAACAGGCGGATTGACGATTGCATGCAACGCCCCCTAGCATATCTAAATGTGGAAGGCGATGGACAGTAATCAAGGGCCATTTTCTCCCTTCAAAATCAATGGGTTGGCAATGCCGGGCCATCATCAGCGTTTGTCTCGGTAACGACGAAGTACCAAAATTAAACAGTCTAGAGGCGCTGCCAGCCAGATGGCGCCTAACGGAACATTCTTGCTCACTGAAATTCCACCGCTGACGGGTTCGTACGACTCTCGACTGGTCGCGCTCTCCGTTCTCATTGCGATTTGCGCTTCGTACGCCGCACTGGACCTCGCAGGCCGAGTGACGGCTGCGCGGGGCCGCGCTCTTATCTTTTGGCTGATCGGTGGCGCCGGGGCCATGGGACTAGGCATCTGGTCCATGCACTACATCGGGATGCTGGCTTTCAGCTTGCCCGTGCCTGTCAGCTATGACTGGCCCACGGTCATGCTGTCGCTGCGCGTGGCCATTCTAGCCTCAGGCGTGGCCCTTTACGTCGTAAGCCGCAGGTTCATGAGCCTGGCGCGGGCAGTGGCCGGAAGCATCGTCATGGGCGGGGGAATCGCGGCGATGCACTACATCGGCATGGAGGCCATGCGCTCGACCGCCATGTGCCATTACGATGCCCGGCTGGTGGCTTTGTCGATCATTCTTGCGATTGTGATTTCGTTTGTGGCGCTTCGGCTTGCGTTTCTGGAGCGAGATGAAAAACGAGGCATCACCTTGCGAAAATTCGCAAGCGCCACGGTCATGGGCCTTGCCATCCCGGTGATGCACTATACCGGAATGGCCGCGGCCAGTTTCACTGCGGCTGGCATGGTCCCGGACATATCGCACGCGACGAGCATCACGATCTTTGGAACGGCGGGCATCACGCTCGTCACGTTTATGATCCTCTCGCTTGCTGTTTTGACCTCCGTATTTGATCGCCGGCTTTCGGCTCAAAGCCTGGAGCTGGAATCGGCGGAAGAGCGTTACCGGCAACTATTTGAAAGAAGCCTGGCGGGAGTCATCCGCACGACTCTGGACGGACGAATTTTGGATTGTAATCTCGCATGCGCGCGAATTTTCGGGTATGCCACCTGCGAAGAACTCATCGCCATTCCGATCACCGATCGATACTTCAGTCCGGGGGATCGAACTACCTTTATTGGGATACTCCGGAAAGTGAAGAGCCTCACCAACTATGAACAATGCCTGCGGCGCAGGGACGGAAGCAAAGTATGGCTCCTGGGCAGCGCAAACCTCGTCGAGGGCGCGGGCGGCGAACCCGCGGTGAGCGAAGAAACTTTTGTGGATATCACCGAGCGCAGAAACGCGGAAGAGACGTTTCGCAAAGCCTTCGACGCCAACCCGGGACCCATCACCATCGCGACAATCTCGGAAGGCCGCTACATCGACGTAAACGAGAGTTTCCTTCGCGTCACCGGATATTCGCGCGAAGAGGTGATCGGCCGCACTTCCGTGGAGCTGAAGTTTTGGCAACATCTCGAGGATCGCACCAGTTTTATCGAGATGCTTAGGAAACGGGGCTCGGTGCGCGAATTCGAAATCACCTTTCGCACCAAGTCCGGAGAAATCCGCACGGCCGTGGACTCCGCCGAGGTCATCGATGTCGCCGGACAAGATTGCGTGATCGCCATTTTCCGGGACATCACGGACCAGAAGACCCTCGAGAAACAGTTGCGCCAAACGCAGAAAATGGAAGCCGTGGGGCAACTCTCCGGCGGGATCGCCCACGACTTCAATAATTTGCTGGGCGTGATCATCGGCTACAGCGAGATTCTGGAGCATCGATTAGGGCCGGACGATCCCCTCCAGAAGGAATGCCTGCAAATCAAGAAGGCGGGGCAAAGCGCCGCCTCGCTGACCCGGCAACTCCTGGCCTTCAGCCGCCAACAGGTCCTGGAACCCAGAGTCCTGGACCTCAACGCGATTGTCCTCAACGTCGAAAAAATGCTCCGCCGCCTGATTGGGGAACATATCGATTTACGGACCCAACTGGACCCGGCCCTGGGAAGCGTGAAAGCGGATCAAAGCCAGATCGAGCAGGTGATCATCAACCTTGCCGTCAACGCCAGGGACGCGATGTCGCAGGGCGGGAAGCTGATCATCGAGACATCGAACGTCAACTTGGACGAAGACTACGCCCGCCGCCATTCGCCCCAGTTGCCCGGGCCCTACGTGCTCCTGTCGGTTGCCGACACGGGAATCGGCATGGACGCGGAGACTCAGGCCCGCATCTTCGAACCGTTCTTCACCACCAAGGAGCTCGGGAAGGGCACGGGTTTGGGCCTTTCGACGGTCTATGGAGTCGTCAGGCAGAGTGGCGGCCATATCTGGGTTTACAGCGAGCCGGGGCAGGGCACGACTTTCAAAATTTACTTGCCTCTGGCCGGACAAACGGCCCGATTGCATCAATCCATTGCCGGCCCGGCGGAATCCTTGCGCGGCTCGGAAACAATCCTGCTCGTTGAGGACGAGGAAGCGCTTCGAGGGTTAACGCGCAGCCTGTTGGAAGAAAGAGGCTACACCGTGCTGGAAGCGGAACTTCCTGAGGCGGCAAGCGAGATCGCTCGCGGGCATCGCGGAACGATCCATTTGCTCCTTACGGACATGGTGATGCCCGGAATGAACGGAAGGGACTTGGCTGCGAATTTGGCCGCCATGAGGCCGGAGATGAAAGTGTTGTATATGTCAGGCTATACCGGCTTCACGCACGCCGGACTCGCCGATCCCGAAATCTCCTTGCTGGCCAAGCCTTTCACCAGGGAAACGTTGCTTCGCAAGGTGCGAGAAGCGCTCGTAGCGGAAATGAAAGTCGAAATGAAGTAACGCCCTCCCGCCTGAAACCGCGGTTTTCTTTACGCAAGACAGACTGTCAACTAGGGCCCGCGCGCACGAATGCGTGGAAAGACTGCCATTCGGGCCCATTGTTGCGACGCATCCGAGCGGCTGATAGAATCGAGGCGCGGAATTTCCGCGCACGTCCCGATTCCATCGGGACAGGCCGCGCGAAAGGGCGGACGCCGGCTGCACTTCCACTTCATCCAATGGTGTGGGTTCGCGGGAGCGTACCCTTCTGAATTCGCGCAACGTGAGCGGCGCTCCTGCCTGCCGCGGAGGACACTTGGCCAAATACGATCTCGCAATTATCGGCAGCGGTCCCGGGGGATATAACACCGCGATTCGCGCCTCGCAATGGGGGCTGAAAACGCTTGTCGTTGAAAAAGACGGTTTTTTAGGCGGCACCTGCCTGCATGTCGGCTGTATTCCCACAAAGGTTCTGCTGCACACCGCCGAGATTTACGACACGCTAAAAGTTGCCAAGGAATTCGGCATCGACGTGAAGGAGTTCACGCTGAATTGGGCGGCGGCGCTGGCGCGCAAGGAAATGGTCGTCAATAAACACGCCAAGGGCATCGAGTTTCTCTTTCGCAAAAACAAAGTAGAGAAAATGCAGGGCTGGGGCCGGTGGGCGGGCCCGGGGCGCGTAAGCGTCGAAAAGGACGGGCAGGTCACAGAAGTCGAGGCCACGCACATCATGTTCGGGACGGGCTCGGCGGCGCGCTCGCTTCCCGGAATCGAAATCGACGGGAAAACAATCCTCAGCAACATCGAAATTTTGCAATTGCCGGCGGTGCCGAAGACGCTGGTGATTGTCGGGGCGGGAGCCGTGGGCGTGGAGTTCGCGTCGATTTTCAATTCGTTCGGGACGCAGGTCACCGTGCTCGAAATGCTCCCGCGCGTGACTCCGATCGAGGACGAGGAAATTTCGGCGGAGCTCGAAAAGGCCCTGAAGAAAAAAGGCATTCAGATTTTCACCGAGGCCAAAGTCGAAACCGTGAAAAAAGACGCGCAGGGCGCGACCGTCGCGTTCACCGACAAGGCCGGGAAGATGCAGACGATTTCCGCCGAGCGCGTGCTGATGGCCGTCGGGCGCATGCCCAAGACGGAAAACCTCGGCCTCGAAAAATCGAAAGCGAAACTCGAGCGCGGGTTTATTCACGTTGGCCCGTACATGGAAACGGCGGAGCCGCGCCTCTACGCAATCGGCGACATCGTCGCCGGGATGCCGCAGCTCGCGCACGCCGCGTCGATGGAGGGCATCACCTGCGTCGCAAAAATCACGGGCAAGCAGATGCCTCCGATCGAGAAGACGCGCATCCCCAACGCAACCTACTGCGAGCCGCAGGTCGCTTCGATCGGTTTGACCGAGCGCGCGGCGCGCGAGGCGGGCTACGCCGTCAAAACCGGAAAATTTCCGTTCCTCGGAAACAGCAAGGCGACCATTCTGGGGCACCACGAGGGATTCATAAAAGTCGTGACCGACGATGCGACGGCGGAAATTCTCGGCGTGCATATCATCGGGCCGTTCGCGACCGAGATTATTGCGGAATCGGTCGCGGCCCTGCAACTCGAGGCCACCGTGGACGATCTGATATCCACCGTGCACGCGCATCCGACGGTCTGGGAAGCGATGTCCGATGCGGTTGCGGCGGTGCGCGGCCTCTCGATCAACGCCTAGCCAGAGGTTTGAGATTAGAGGCTGGAAGTTGGAGCGGAGAGACTAAGGTCTTGTGTTCGAGGAAATTGGCGCGCGTTGCTGGCGCCTAAGAGCGAGGAAGGAGGAACACCCCGATGCAGGAAACTCCGCAGGAGTACATCCAGCGGATTCTGGCGCAACTCGGCGGGAAGGATCCTCTGAAAGTGCAGGCCAGCACGGCGGCGAAACTTGGCCGCCTCGTCCAGCGCGCGTCCGCCGCGAAGCTGCGCAAGCGGCCCGCCCCGGGAAAATGGTCCGCCGCTGAAATCCTCGCGCACCTCGCGGACTCCGAAATCGTCACGGGCTGGAGGATGCGGCAGATTCTGGGCGCGCCCGGAACGCCGATACAATCGTTTGACCAGAACGCCTGGGCTGCCGCAGGCCACTATGAGAAGCGCGACGCGCGAAAATCGCTGGAACAATTTCGTGTTGCGCGGGAAGCAAACCTGGCGCTGTTGGAGTCCCTTTCCCCCGAGCAATGGAAGCATTACGGATTGCACGCCGAGCGGGGCATCGAGACCATCGAGCACATCATTCACTTGCATGCCGGGCACGATCTCAATCATTTGAGCCAGGTCGAGCGGATCCTCGCACCGAAAAAGAGTTGAGAGTCGAGAGTCAAGCGTTGAGAGTTCGGATGCCATGAAAGAGCTGCTGGTCGTCGATCTCGGGCTCGTGGAGTACGGCGCGGCGTGGGAACTCCAACGGCGCGTGGCCGCCGCGCGCAAAGCCGGAGCCATTCCCGACGTCCTGTTGCAGTGCGAGCACCCGCACGCGATCACGTTGGGCCGCAGCGGAAATATTTCCAATCTTCGCGCCCCGAACGAGATGCTGCGCCGGATGGGCATTTCGTTTTTTGAAACCAACCGCGGCGGCGACATCACCTATCACGGACCGGGACAACTCGTCGGCTATCCGATCTTGAACCTCGCTGAAATTCGCCGTGATGTCGCCTGGTACGTGCGCAGCCTCGAGGAAGCCATCATCCGCGCGACGGCCGAGTTCGGAGTTGCCTCCAAGCGCGTGTCCGGGCGAACGGGCGTGTGGGTTGATGTGGCGGCGGGTTCCACGATGCATGTTCGAAAGGAAGTGAAGGAAGTAGAAGAAGTGAAGAACGAGGAGAAGCTCGCTGCCATCGGGGTGCATTTGAGCCGCTGGGTCACCTCGCATGGATTTGCTTACAACGTCTCGACGGACCTGCGCTATTTCGATCTGATCGTGCCGTGCGGGATTGCGGGCAAGCGCGCGACGTCGCTGGAAAAACTGCTCGGCCGGCGCGTGGAAATGAAGGACGCGGCGCCGCGCATCACCGCCCACCTCGGAAAAATTCTTGGCCTTCATCCCCGCGCGTACGGCCGCGAGGATTTGGAGATGACCCTCAGGGCGCACGAGAATCGCGCAGCGCTGGCAGCCGTGTAGGCATGGTTGGTATTCTCGGATTCTAGGGTTTGTCGAGGCTTTATAGCCTGCCCGCGGCGGGGGTGGCAGAAACCAATTTGGTTCCTGAAACCCGGAAAAACATGACCTCCACTTTGACTCGCGAACAGCACCTCGAACTGTATTACTTCCTGCGGCTCAACCGCGAGCTCGAGGAGCAGATGGTGCGCCTATTCCGGCAGAACAAAATCGTCGGCGGTTTGTACCCCAGTCTGGGGCAGGAAGCGATTTCGGTGGGGACGGCCTACGCGCTCGGTCCCGGCGACTGGATCGCTCCGATGATCCGCAATATCGGCGCGCTGCTGGTGCGCGGTTTCAAGCCGCGCGACGTGATGACGCAGCACATGGCGCGCTACACCTCGCCGACCATGGGCAAGGACGGCACCAGCCATTTCGGCGACCTGAAATCTCGGCACGTGATTTCGCCGATTTCGATGCTGGGCGATCTGATCCCGGTGATGGCTGGCATCGCCATGGCCGGGCGCTACCTCGGGCAAAAGATCGTGACGATGACGTGGATTGGCGACGGCGGGACTTCCACCGGCGTGTTTCACGAGGGATTGAATCTCGCCGCCGTGCAAAAGGCCCCGTTCGTTCTGATCGTGGAAAATAACCAGTGGGCCTACTCGACGCCGGTGGAGAAGCAGTCGGCGCTGCGGGATCTCGCGGACCGCGCCAAGGCGTACGGGGTGAAGAGCGCCATCGTGGACGGCAACGACGTGCTGGCCGTCGAACGCACCACGCGCGAAGCGGTTTCCTACGCGCGCGCCGGAAACGGTCCGGTGCTGATCGAAGCCAAGACCATGCGCATGTCCGGCCACGCGCAGCATGACGCCGCGGAATACGTTCCGAAGGCCATGCTCGCATCGTGGAAACAGCGCGATCCCCTCGACCGCTTTGAAAAAGTTCTCACTGAAAAAAAACTGTGGGACGCGAAAACGAAAAAGGAAATCGACGAACGCATCGCGCGCGAAATTCGCGCCGACGTGGAATTCGCGGAAAACTCGCCGTTCCCCCCGCCGGAGTCGGCCGAAGAGGGAGTCTATTGCGAGGGTTGCCATACGATCGAAGCGGATTGGCAACGGCCCAAGGAAGAAGTGATGCCGCCGCGCTCCAGTGTGAAGCCCGAATGGCCGGCGAAAACCTATGCGGCAAACGGCGCGCGGCCCCCGGCCGCAAAACAGGCGGCGCCGAAAGCCAAGCCCGGAAAGAAACCGGCGCGCGCGGCCGTTCGCGCCAAGGCGGGACGCTGACCATGGCCGAAACGACGTATCTCGAAGCCATTCGCCAGGCGATGCTGGAGGAAATGGACCGCGATCCCGCCGTCGTACTGATCGGCGAGGATGTGGGCGTGTACGGCGGCGCGTTCAAAACATCCGAAGGCCTGCTCGCGCGGTTCGGCTGGGAGCGCGTGATCGATACGCCCATCAGCGAGTCGGCGATCGTGGGCGCGGCGATCGGCATGAGCTACGCGGGGCTGCGGCCCATCGCGGAGATGCAATTCATCGACTTCATCGCCTGCGCCTTCAACATGATCACCAATTTCGCCGCGAAATCGCACTACCGCTGGGGCGCGCCGGTGCCCATGGTCCTGCGCGGCCCTAGTGGGGGCGGCGTGCATGGCGGGCCGTTTCATTCGGCCAATCCGGAAATGTATTTCGTGCACACGCCCGGCCTGAAAGTGGTTTGTCCCGCGACGCCCCGCGACGCGAAGGGCCTTCTGAAGTCGGCGATTCGCGACAACAATCCGGTGCTGTTTTTCGAGCACAAATTTCTTTATCGCCGCATCAAGGAAGATCTGCCGGCGGATGATTTTACGGTGCCGATCGGAAAGGCGGCGGTGCGCCGCGAGGGCCGCGACCTCACCATCGTGAGCTATGCGGCGATGCTGCACACTTCCCTCGAAGTCGCGGCGGAGCTTTCCAAAGACGGCATCGAGGCCGAGGTGATCGATCTGCGGACGCTCTTGCCGCTCGACCGCGAAACGATTCTCGCCTCGGTGCGGAAGACGAACAAGCTGCTCGTCGTGCACGAAGACACGCGCACCGGCGGTATCGCCGGAGAAATCGCGGCCGTCGTCATGGAAAGCGCCTTCGAAGACCTGGACGGCCCGGTCCGCCGCGTGACTTCGCTCGACACGCCGGTGCCGTACGCGCCGGGGCTCGAGGAGTATTTCCTGCCCAGCGCGGGAAAAGTTGTCGCGGCGGCGCGGGAACTGGCGAAGTACTAGGGAATGTGACTGGTGACCGGTGACTAGTGACTGGTGATTCGTCGAGGACGCCGCGGTTGATTAGCAGGAATCGCCAAATCTGGCAGAGTTGACAGCCAGTCGTTAAAGGTTGAAAGTTAAAATTGGCTTGGAACCAGAAGTCGGGAGCGTTTGTTTTTCAATCTTGACTGGTCAGTTTCGATTCGTCACAAATCACGACCCACGAATCACCAGTCACCGATCACTAGTCACTAGTCACGAATCGAACCATCACGAGCGCGGAAAGAGGACGCACATGGCCGTCGACGTCATCATGCCCCAGATGGGGGAAAGCATTTTCGAAGGCACGATCACGCGGTGGCTCAAGAAGCCGGGCGATCGCGTCGAGCGCGATGAGCCGCTGTTCGAAATCTCGACCGACAAAGTGGACGCCGAGATTCCGGCGCCTTCGGCCGGCGTCCTGAAGGAAATCAAGGTCACCGAGGGGCAGACCGTGCCGATTCAGACGGTGGTCGCTGTGATCGATGCGCCCGGGGCTGCGGCTGCTTCTTCCCCTTCCGTACCGGCTGCCGCACCGCTGCCATCTACTGCTCCGGAAAAGGCTGCTCCGCCTAAGGCTGCGGCCGCGCCTCCTGCTCCGGTCGCTCCGGCACGCGCGCCTGCTCCGCCAACGCCTGCTGCCTCCATCGCCCCGGCTGCAGCGCCTGCGCCGCCTGCCGCGCGCGGCAATGGCCAAAAAATACGCAGTTCCCCGCTCGTCCGGAAGCTCGCGAAAGAACATAACGTGGACCTCGCCGCGGTGGAGGGCAGCGGGGCGGGCGGGCGGATCAGCAAGAGAGATATTCTCGCCGCCGCCGTGTCGGGAGGCGCGAAGCCCGCGGCCCCTGGCGCGCCTGCGCCGTCTGCCGCAACGCCGTCCGTTTCCCCAGCCGCCCCGCCGCCGGGGGGAGGCGCCATCGCGCATTTGGCGCTGGAAAATGCCGTCCCGCGCGAAAGAATTTATTTCGGCAACTACGAAGCCCAGCCGATGAGCGTGATGCGCCAGCGCATTGCCGAGCACATGGTGGCTTCGAAGCACGTTTCGCCGCACGTCTACTCCATCGACGAGGCGGACATGACTCGGATTGCCAGGCTACGCGAGCGTTCGAAAGCCGCATTCGAAGCCAAGTACGCGACCAAGCTCACCTATATGCCCTTCTTCGTGCGCGCCTGCGTCGAGGCGTTGCGCGCCTTTCCGACGGTCAACGCGTCGGCCGACGGCGCGACGGTCGTGCTGCACCGCGAAATCAACGTGGGCATCGCCGTGGCGCTCGATTGGGGCCTGATCGTGCCCGTGCTGAAGAACGCCGAGGAGAAAAATTTCCTGGGGCTGGCGCGCGGCATGAACGACCTCGCCGAGCGCGCCCGCGCCAAAAAACTCAAGCCCGAAGAAGTCCAGGAGAGCACCTTCTCGATCACCAATCCCGGCGTTTACGGCGGGCTGATGGGTCTCCCGGTGATCAACCAGCCGAACGTCGCCATTCTCGGGATCGGCGCGATCCAGAAGCGCCCGATGGTGATCGACGATGCCATCGCGATCCGCTCCATGGTCTACCTGACGCTCTCCTACGACCACCGCGTCGTGGACGGCGCCGTGGCCCACCAGTTTGTCGGCAAGGTGAAGGGGCTGCTGGAGGGCTGGAGCGAGGACGTGCTGTGAGCTCGTGACCCGTGGCCCGTGTTCCGTGGCCCGTGGGGCTTGATCCCTCAAGAGTCGAGAGTTGACAGTTCAGAGTTGAGAACAAAGAAGGGCGAGACCTCCCTTGACGATCTTACTTTGACTCTAAACTCTGAATTGTCGGCTCTCTTTTTCACGGGCTCTGTGACATCTGCTCCGCTCGATAAGACTCACGGGTCACGGAACACGGGCCACGGGTCACGGTTCGCGGGCCACGGGTCACGCGCTCTCCGCCCTCAGCGCCGGCGCCACGTCATGCGCCCACTTGCGCAGCTCTCCGAGCGGGACTACGCGAACATCGCTTTCCGCGAGAATTCCGGAAACAAACTTGTCTCTCGTATTCCCCGGCGCGGGCTCGCGTTCGGTTACGGCCAGGAATTCCGATTGGCGGACGCGTTCGCGAATCGCGCCCGCGGTGTAGGCGAGGAGTTTCGCCTGTCCCGGATCGCGGCCGAGCGCCACGGAATGCACGAAGCCGCGCGTGCCGTTGCGGCGGTAGGAAAAATCGATGCGCATCGGGTCGCCCGGGGCCGTGAACTCCTCGACGCGCACGCCGCGCTGCATGAGCCGCAGAATTTTTTCGCTGCGGAAAAAATCGGCGGCCCGAGCGCGCACGTCGCTGCGCGTGCGGATTTCGACGGCTCCGCGCCGCGCCTCGCGCAAGGGCTCGACCTGTTCGCGGAAGAGGCGGTCGAGTTCGGCGTCCGGGTCGCGGGAGAGAAGGCCTTTGCGCGGGGCCAGTTGCACGGCGTTCGACAGCGTCTCGTCGAATTTTTCGAGTATGGCCGCGGCTTCCATCTCGCGCCCGGCAAACTGCCGGTCGAATTCGGCGGGCAGGCGCAGCAGGAGCTCCTCGTCCGCCGCCGGGTGCAGGCGCCGCAAGCGCGCGAGGTCGGCGGGCTCCTCGAGCCAGCGCTGGCGCACGCGTCCCGCCGCGGGCCCTTCTCCGGCCCCCTCCCCGGGCCCTCCTTCGGGAATGAAAAGCAGGACCCCGATATTGACCCACTCGTCCCGGATGAGGTTGGGCTGGTAGCGCACCACGTGGTAGGCGCAGGGTTGCAACGTTTCGTCAGGCATGTCTCACCTTCCAGTTGGGAAACGGGTCGCGGCCGGAATTGCG
>DATNIO010000089.1:0-17382 GCA_035604385.1 Verrucomicrobiia bacterium
GAGCCGACATCGAGGTGCCAAACCTAAGCGTCGATGTGAACTCTTGGCTTAGATCAGCCTGTTATCCCCGGCGTACCTTTTATCCGTTGAGCGATGGCCCTTCCACGCGGGACCACCGGATCACTAGACCCAGCTTTCGCTCCTGCTCGACCTGTGTGTCTCGCAGTTAACCCGGCTTATGCTCTTGCACTCCACAGCGGGTTTCCAATCCGCCTGAGCCGAGCTTTGGGCGCCTCCGTTACATTTTGGGAGGCGACCGCCCCAGTCAAACTACCCGTCTGGCCATGTCCTCCGACCCGTCGCGGGTCGTAAGTTAGACCGACAGAAGAATCAGGGTGGTATTTCACCGACGCCTCCCCCCGGCCCGAAAGCCGAGGTTCATAGGCTCCCACCTATGCTACGCAGATCCTCCCGTTAATCATGACCAGAGTGCAGTAAAGGTGCACGGGGTCTTTCCGTCTAGATGCGGGCATCCGGCGTCTTCACCGGAACCACAAATTCGCCGAGCCACTCGCCAAGACAGTCGCTCTATCGTTACGCCATTCGTGCAGGTCGGAACTTACCCGACAAGGAATTTCGCTACCTTAGGACCGTTATAGTTACGGCCGCCGTTCACCGGGGCTTCAGTTCAGGCCTTCGTTCCCTTGCGGGAGCTGAGCCCTTGCTTTAACCTTCCGGCACCGGGCAGGTGTCACCCCCTATACGTCGTATTCGACTTAGCAGAGAGCTGTGTTTTTGTTAAACAGTCGCAGAGCGCGTTTCGCTGCGGCCGCTTCGGGCTATAAACCCTACAGCGGCACCCCTTCTCCCGAAGTTACGGGGTTAATGTGCCTAGTTCCTGAGCGAGTGTTCTCTCGAGCGCCTGTGGATATTGTCCTTGTCTACCTGTGTCGGTTTGTGGTACGGGCACCTAATGTTCTCCTTAGAGGTTTTTCCAGGCAGCGTGAAATCCAGGACTTTATGACCGTGTGGTCTCGTCGCATGTCTCACCGTTGAATGACCCCGTGGATTTGCCTGCGGGATCCGGCTTACACATGCCAATCGGGACGTCCATCACCCGACTCCTGTATCCTTCTGCGTCACCCCATCGTGATAACGACCATTAGGTGGGACAGGAATGTTGACCTGTTGTCCATCAGCTACGCCTCTCGGCCTCACCTTAGGACCCGCCTAACCCTGAGCGGATTAACCTTCCTCAGGAAACCGTAGACTTTCGGCGACACGAGTTCTCATCGTGTTTATCGCTACTTATGCCGGCAGGGTCTCTTCCGTGGCGTTGAGTAGTCCTCTCGGTCTACCTTCAGACTCCACAGAATGCTCCCCTACCAAAACAACATGACCGGAGTCACGTTATATTCCTAAGCTTCGGTGACAGACTTGAGCCCCGTTGGATTGTCGGTGCATGATCGCTTGACCAGTGAGCTGTTACGCTTTCTTTAAAGGATGGCTGCTTCTAAGCCAACCTCCTGGCTGTCCGAGCGATCACACTTCCTTTCCCACTTAGTCTGTACTTAGGGACCTTAGCTGTAGATCTGGGTTCTTTCCCTCTCGACCACGAAGCTTATCCCTCGTAGTCTCACTCCCGTATATTTGTCCGCGGCATTCGCAGTTTGATTGGATTCGGTAACCTTGGTTGGTCCCTAGTCCATTCAGAGCTCTACCACCGCGGCAATTGATACGAGGCTGCCCCTAAAGGCATTTCGGGGAGAACGAGCTATCACGGAATTTGATTAGCCTTTCACCCCTACCCTCAGTTCATCGGAGCGATTTTCAACTCACAACCGTTCGGCCCTCCAGTGGCGTTTAAGCCACCTTCAGCCTGACCAAGGGTAGATCATCCCGCTTCGCGTCTATTCCCACATACTATTCGCCCTATTCGGACTCGCTTTCGCTACGGCTCGCTTGCGCTTAACCTCGCATGTGAGAATAACTAGCCGGCTCATTAAGCAAGAGGCACGCCATCAGGCATTCAGCCGGGCGAACCCGGAGATAGCCCTTTGACTGCTTGTAAGCATACGGTTTCAGGTTCTATTTCACTCCCCTCGCAGGGGTGCTTTTCACCTTTCCCTCACGGTACTAGTTCACTATCGGTCGCCAGAGAGTATTTAGCCTTGGAGAGTGGTCTCCCCAGCTTCCCACGGGATTTCGCGTGTCCCGTGGTACTCAGGATATCCCTTCGAGTCCGGTAAGCTTTCGGTTACGTGGCTATCACACTCTGTGGCCCCGCTTTCCAGCAGGTTCACCTAGCCTCCGGATTGGTAACTCTACTCATGGGATCCTACAACCCCGCCGTGTAAACACGACGGTTTGGGCTCTTCCGATTTCGCTCGCCGCTACTTTCGGAATCTCTGTTAGATTTATTTTCCACCAGGTACTGAGATGGTTCACTTCCCTGGGTTGACTCGTACCAGCCTATGTATTCAGCCGGCCGTAACGTGAGTTCATCACGTTGGGTTTCCCCATTCGGACATCCCCGGGTCAAAGCCTGCTTGCGGCTCACCGAGGCTTTTCGCAGCTTGCCACGTCCTTCATCGTCTTCTGGCGCCAAGGCATCCACCGTACGCCCTTAGTAGCTTAACCATAAAACTTACCCAAGCCGTCACGCCCACCCCTCTTTAAAGGTGGCCGTCCCGGGTCGCTTGCCGGAGAGAGACCCCCGACTCGCCGCCCGAAGTGGCTTTGAGCAAGCTCGCCTTTCCACAATTTGCTCTGCTCGAGCAGAATTTGCAGATTTCGTATTACGTCCAGGATTCGTGCGAATCCCAGCCGCAACACAAAATGCCAGCCTATTCAGTTGTCAAAGAACGTTGTGTCCTGAATTTCCGGACCGTCCCACTCCCGGTGGAACGTTCACCCCGTTTACGACGAGGCAAAACAATAAAAAACCCGGCGTCGAGCGCCGGGCCAAGCCGTCCGCAAATATGCGAACGGGTTCGCGCGATGCTCGACTAATTTGCTATCCTGAGTTCGTAATTGACCTCGCTTGCGACAGGCCTCTGTAAACTCCGAACGCCCCTGACAGCCACAGCTATTCGTCAGACGAATACAGAGTATATCAGAAACTTTTCGCTCGTCAAGCGGTCCTTTTCACAGGTGTGAGAATCCTGTGAATTTCCCGCGGTACGCGCATAAAACGCCCAAAATATCGGCGTATTCGGCAGCGGAAAATCCAAGAATCCCGCCGGACTCTTTACTTGGCGATTACGCCGCAGGCGATTCGCGCGCCCGCCATGCCCGCCGGATCGCTCTTCTGGTCGTCGACCATGGCGTGGATCACGAGGGCCGTTCCGCCGCCCGTGAAAATCGAATTCGGGCCGTCGCCCATCGTAACGCCTGGCGCGACCACGGTCGCCTTGGCCGTCCCATCCGCGGCAACGGTAATGTTCGGCATGTCGCCGGCGTGCGGGCCGTCCGGATTCATCAGGCCATGATGCTTCATGTCCGGATTGAGGTGGCCCCCGGCCGAGGCGAACGCCGGGCCTTCGCATTTCGCGACGGCGTGAACGTGGATGCCGTGCTCGCCTGGAGGCAACCCTTTCAGGTCGAGTTTAATGTTCACGCCCTTTGGCGCGGCCGAAAGTTCCGCCGTGCCGACGCTGTTGCCCATCCCGTCGTGCATCTCCACCTTGACGGCCTTTTGCGCCGCCGCGGAAAACGCCGTTGAAATTACCAGTGCCGCCGTGATTGCAATCGTGTTGTGTAGTCGCATAGGACGTGAAGTATACCCCAATCCAATCGAAGTTTAACCTCTGAAAAATTTGCCCATCGGCTCAAGTGGCGCAGGCTTCCAGCCTGTGGGTTTTAGTCCTTGCAAGCACCAACCCCCACAGGCTGGAAGCCTGCGCCACTAAAACCGCACACAAATTCAATTATACCCATTCGACGTGATTGTCAGCGGCACCGCATCCCAGGTAAGTCCCGCGGGCAATTGCGTCAGCGTGTTCCCTTCCATGTCGAGGAAAATGCCTTCAAGCGTGCCCTTCAATTCCTTCCCATTTTTTCCGTTCTCGATATGAAATCGGAACGTGAGATTTTCCGTCCCGATCGTGGTTCCCTTGCTCACCGGCGGATCCGAGAGATTCGCGATCATATGCGCGACGAAATTCCCGTGCCCTTCGCTGACCCACGTCCCGACAAACCCCGTCTCGACAAACCCGCCGTTCGCGAAATTCGCGCCGGTCACGTAAACCGACGGCCCCGCTTCGATCACGACGCCGCCCGGCATGAAACTCAAAAGGTTGTGCCGCACCGCCGTCGTCCCTGGCGCCCGACGCGTCCCCCTCCACGAACCGATCAAGCCAGCCGAAGTATCATCGTCCGCCCGGCTCGCTCTCGATCCGGCAAACACGCAAGCCAGTGCAACGAGCACGCCCAATGCCGCCAAACCTCGCATTCCACGCGTCCACATTTTTTCTTGCCTCCGAACCTGCACAAGAAATCGCCAACGGGGATTCACCCTCTCCCCGTCACGCAAATATATATTTGATTTGTTCGGATTGGGAAATGATTTTAAGTAGGAATGTTGACCTGCTACTCGAAGAGGGGGTCCGCACTGGTTCGCGTCAATCCTATGTGCTGATGCAGGCCTTGAGAACCAAGTCAAAAACCCCGCCCTTCAGACGACGGACGGGGATCACAAATTCAAAATCAAAGCCCGGCCACCCGCCCCCGCCCTATCAGGACTTGCGTCTTATCTCGAATCGCGCTTTCCTGTACTCGATAGGAGAACATCATCGTACCAAGGCTGCGAGAATGCACCGGGGTGAACAACAACGCGCACAGAATCGCCCGGTTCCGCGGCGGAGTATTTCTCGTGGCTGACACCTATGTTCTCTTCAATTCTCTTCTGATTCCACGACAGACTCACGACGAGAACAGGGCCACCATACCTTCCGTGGCCGATATCCTTTGTGATCACACGCGAAGGAACCTCCATAGCCGGATTCGCATCCAACAATCCGTTCAGGAAGTAGTACGCCGCAGGCATAACAAAGGCGACTGTAACCAGCACAATTATTAATCTAACAGCTGTAGCGTAACGCGTTAGTTGCCGTCGAATGACAAGCCCTAATACGACAGCGCCTACAAAAGACAGAACCGGGATCCTGTAAATCGTCGTCAAACTTGATCCGAGCGGAGGATAAAGGGAGATAGCGAATATAACTCCGATAGTAATTCCTCCGACCGCCACCGGCAATGAGAACGTAAAGGTCTCTAAGATGTCTTCCTTTCGAGCGACACAAACCCAGCACTGATCGCCGTCGAAGGCTTGTCCGCATTCGGAGCAAATTTGCACGCTCATCCGTGGGTGGCCCATCCTTTCGCCTTTCTTGTGGTGACGAACGCAGACGATGGAATGATACCACTCCAGCACGTAATCGCCGAAAGACTGGTTTTGGTTTTCCTGGTGACCGACCCTTCTCGGTTTTCGGAAGGGTCGGGGTTTTGGGGTTCTCTCCGTTCCGTGGATTCAAAACCCGCACCCTTTGAAAATCGCAAAGGGTGCGGCACCCCAATCAAATCTTCCATCGCTAAAGGCTCCGCCACTTGCAGTATTTCGATGAGTGAGAACGGACATGGAAGCGGGGACATGCGCGACTCATGCCACAAAAAAACCAAGCGGCCAGCCCGGGCTGAGTGGGACTGGCCGCTTTCGGTCTGGAGGGGGCGTCCTTTGCGTCTAGTGCTGTGGTGCTTTGCCGGCGGCGGCGTCGGCGGCTGCTTTTGAATCCGCCGAGATTGCGCCGCTGGGGTTGGTTGCGCTGCTGTTGGAATTGACCTGGCGGGTCAGGTAGAGCATGAACGGGGTGACTTCAAACGGCATCTTTTCCCGTTCCGCTACCGTTCCCACTGGCTTGGCCTTCAGCATTTCGAGCTTATCGCTCCAGGGGTCCATCTTGACGCGGCCGCCGAGCGGCAACGCGACGATCGCAGACGCCCCGGTTTTCGGGTCGGCTGTGGCGTTCGGGCCGGCCGGGGGTTGAGACGTCGGCGCGGCGGAGGCCATCGACATGCCCACGGGAACGCGATCGCCCAGGTGCGGGCTGATCAGGTTCGGGATGTCCTTCTGGCGAGTTTCGAGAGCGCCCATGAAGAGCTTCGCCGTGGAGAGCTGTTCCTTGTACGGCGAGTTCTGCAGGAGGGCGTTGGCCTTGGTGTTGGCCGCATCCTCTTCCGCCTGCGTGCGCGCGAAGCCGAAGTGGCGGAACGTGTCCTTCTCGTCAAACAGCAGGCGATCGAAGAAGGCGTACTGTCCGTCGATGCGGTGGCCGAGAACCACGTGAGACAATTCGTGGGCGACCATGGTTGCCAGGCTGGCTTCATCGGGCAGCACGTCGATCAAGCCGCGGCTGAACACGATGGTGTGGCCGATGGCGAACGATTCCAGAGTCGAAGTCAGCAGCACGCGGCAGCGGATTTCGGGCTGGATGTCCAGGTTGTTGGTCACCTCGAGGTTATTCACGACGGTCTCGAGAACCTTGTCCACTTCGCCTTCGGGCGCGAGCAAGCCGAGGCGCTCGAGCCGGTCGACGACGTTATCTTCCGCCTGGCGGTCCCAATTGCGTTGCGCCATCACGGGATTGATGTCGTTCTGGGTCGTGGACTGGTCCTTCACCGGCGTCTGTGACTCGATCAGGATCTTGCTGAGCTCCTGCTCCTGCGCGGAATGGCCAAGGTTATAGCCCCACAGCCGGGTCTGCGCCTTGAAGGAGAGCCGCTTGGACAAGGCAAAGTTCAGGTCCGACTCTTCGCTGTAGATGAATGCCGGCAGCCAGAGGTTCGGGCCGGTATTCACGCGCCAACTGTCAAAATGGAAGTAGTAGTTGGTGCGCGAGCTGCCCCCGTAGGCACCATTGAACCGGACGATGTGGAAGTCCTGGTCCTCGACCCAAATGCGTCCGGCGAAGCGTCCCTTGCCCGACTTGGGCAGAGGCTCGACGTCGAACACCAGGGTGCGGACTTCGCCGAGAAATTCCCGGCGAACATAGTCAAATTTGTAGTGCTGCTTGTCGAAGCCGTCCGTGTCCAGGTAGATCATCTGCAGGAAACCCTGCGGCAAGTACTCCATGGACAGGGACAGCATGTTGCCGAGGCCGCTGAACATCTTCTTCTTGCCGCCACCGGCGTCATTGCCATCCGTCAGGGGCTCCAGTTCGACGCCCTTGGCGAGAATCGCGCGGCCGAGGAAATACTTATCGCCGGCCGGAACGGAGCCGAGATTGTTGTCTCCCCTGAGATTCTGAATGTACGTTTCCACCAGCGGGGTAAAAGGCTTGAGAGAGTTCATCTCCGCTTTTTCCGTGGTGACGATCCGGTCCACAATCTGGCCCAAAGCGCTATTGGGTGTATCGACCGCGTGTAGCGGCAGAGCACTCAGCGCCAGAACCACCAACACCGTCTTGATAATGCGCATATCCCCTCCGAACCTTAGTTAAAAGTCAGTATGCGGTTTGAAAAACGATATGAACCACTGCCGGAAAGTCGACCGGGTGACCGTTGGAAAGTGCGGGCTTGAATTTGATTTGTTGCGCCGCCTTCGTGGCCGCCTCGTCCAGACCGTGGCCCAGGCCCTTGACTACCCGATTCACTTGCACCTCACCGCCCGATGCCGGAAACACCACCTCCAGCAGAACCTCACCTTCCAGGTTCAGCTTGAGCGCCTCCGCTGAATACACCGGCCTCGGTTTGGCCAAGATTACGACCGGCTCGACGGCCGGGGCGTCGTCCACTTTCTTCTTTGGCGTTTGGGCGACTTGATCGTTTGTGTTGCTGAACCCGGCGGTTTGAACTGATCCGCCGCGCTTGGCGCCGCCCGTCGGCGGGGTCGCAATTCCATTCCCGAATCCTGTGCTGGCGATAATTCCACGCTGGCCATTGGCGCCGCCCGAGCCATTGCCGTAGCCGGGACCAGGAGGCAATGCGGGATTTCCAAATTGGCCGACATTCGCTCGCTTGTTCGGATCGCTTGGCCCGGCAACCCCATTGGGATCGCCGAAGCCGCCAGTTTGAACCTGCTCAACAGGCGTTGGCTTGGTGATGGTTGGAACCGCCGAGCTGCCGCCTGACATCATGCCGGTCTTCACCGGATCGCGCGGCCGGGCCGGCTGCGCCGTTTCCACCTTCAAGTTCAGAGGCTGAAACGTGTCGTTGACCTTCGGGAGTTCGGCTTCGACTTGGCGAGGTTTCGGCTTCGGCGCCACGATTTTGGGCGGCGCAAAGAATTTCACAACATTCACCTTTGGCGGCTCTACTTTTTCCACCGGGGGTGGAGGAGGCTGCACCTTAGCTACTTTGGGAGGAGCCGGAGGCTTGGGTTTCGGCGGCTCGGGAATGTCGAGCGGCGGACCCGCAATGTCCGTCACCATGTACATCGCCCTCGGAATCATTTGTTGCGGGAACAGGAGAGGGAGGGTGACGACAAAAGCCACCAGGATGATCTGAACCACTAAGCTCGTCCCGAGTGCGCTCATACGCGGCTTGGTTTCCGGCAAGAGTGAAAAGCGCGCGCTCACAGGCTTGGTTCCCACCATGGCTTTCCATGCCTGGGGATTCTGACCGGACGATGGGTTTGTCGGGCGAAGCCGAAGACTCCCCTGCGAGAAGTGTTGTACTGTCGTTGTCATATCGTCACATCGCCTATCTTTTGGATTCCGAGCGCGTAGGGACAGCTAAACACCTGTGGTTAGACAGGAGCGATGCTGGCGCTGCCGCGTACGGTACAACTGTACTGGCCTCGGCTGGGGGTCTGAATAGGACTTTTGTACTACTGTTTCTTAACAGCCACCTGAACGGATGGCCATCTGGGGGGGCAGATGGGGAACCGACTCGACAGCGGGCTGGAGGTGCTTTGACCATCGAACGATCAAACCTGATTCACCTCTAGAGGGGCGAGATAACGCTGCAAAGTGTAGCACCGCCACCCTCTCAGAAACAAGAACCCTGCCTGAGGATAAAGGTTGCCCCGAATACAGGTGAACTTCCATCAACATGTACATGTACCCGGCCCGGAACAATCCCCTATGCCCGCGATTCCCAATTTCGCCGCGTTTCAAGTAGGATGATCCCGTCCTTATGCAGCCGATTGTCATCCATGCCGGTCGAGCCTTCACCCCAATCGAAGAAATTTCCGATGCCGTGATTGTCATTCAAGGGAGCAAGATTTCCGCCGTCGGCCAGCGAGGGAAAGTCGATTTGCCGCGCGGCTTGCGCGAGCTCAACGCGAGTGGGAGGACCGTTGTCCCGGGCTTTGTCGATGTCCACATCCATGGAGCGGGCGGACACGACGTGATGGAAGGCACCCGCGAAGCGCTGGAGATCATTACAGCAACCGTCGCGGCTCACGGCACAACTTCCCTAGTGGCAACGACCGTAACGGCCAGCGAAAAGGAGACGCGCGACAGTGTGGCAGGCATCGCGCACTTCATCCTTCACACGAGCCAATACGCCACGCGCGAACTCTCGGCGGAAATCCTGGGGATCCATTTTGAGGGGCCATTTATAAGTCCGGCGCGGCGCGGAGTGCACCCTGCAAAGTGGATTGTGCCTCCTTCCCGCGAGTTGCTCGCGCAGCTTCTTGGGGAGGCACGTGGAACCGCGCAAATTCTGACACTTGCGCCGGAATTGCCCGGCGCTCTCGATCTAATTTCAGTGGCGCGGCAAGCCGGCCTGGTCGTATCGCTCGGCCACACGGACGCCACGTACGAGCAAGCACAGGCCGCCATTGAGGCGGGAGCCAGCCACGCCGCGCACGTCTTCAACGCCATGCGTCCTTTTTCACATCGCGGGACCGGTGTGATCGGGGCGGTGCTGACTTCGCCCAAAGTGAGCGCGGAACTGATCGCGGATGGAGTTCACGTGGACGAAGCGGCGATGCGGATACTTGTCGAGCTGAAAACGCCGGAGCGCGTGATCCTGGTGAGCGATGGGATCTCCGCCACGGGAATGCCCGACGGGAAATACCAGCTGGGAATGTTTGAAGTGAAAGTTTCGGGAGGAGTGGCCCGCAATGCGGAGGGCAAGCTGGCGGGAAGCACGCTCACGCTGGACCGCGCGGTGCGGAATATGGTGGCGCTCGGCGTCCCTCTGTCGTCAGCGCTGCGAATGGTGACCGCGAATCCGGCGCGGCAAATCGGTCTGGGAACGCGCAAGGGAGTGCTTGCCCCGGGCGCGGACGCGGACCTTGTGTTCCTCGACGAAAAACTCGAGGTTTCCGGCGTGATGACAAGGGGAGCGGGACTGGCGCTCGTTTGATTGCTCCTCTTGAATTTCTCTGCGTTCTCTGTGCCCTCTGTGTTAAGAGTTTTTTCGGTGTTGAGGCAAGGCTTTTAACACAGAGGGCACAGAGAACACAGAGAAAAGCCTATTTGTTCAGTGGGATATTCAATTCGGAGGAAAGCAGGTGGGGATCAAACGGGCTGCAGGCGAAATAGCGGTCGCCGACCTTGATCGTGGGCACTTTCCTGCGGCCTTCATTTACCTGAAACACGAGGTCCTCGGCATCGACATCCTCGTCGATATTCACTTCCACGAACTCCACTCCGCGATCCTTCAGAAATCGCTTGGCGCGGTGGCAATCCACGCACCAGCTCGTGCAATACATTGTGATTTCTTCCATACGTAAATCTAATGTTAGCGCTTCCGGAGGGATTTTCTGGCGCGCTTAGTGGGACGCTGGCGCCGATGAGGCAACGGAGGATGCGCCCGCTTTTGCCGCGACTTGCAGCCGCACTTGCGCGCGCTTCAGAGATTCTTCCGCGCGCTTCCAATCCACGTTTGGGTCGTTGGCAGTTGCCAGGCGCTTTTGGGCGCGGTCGCGGGCTGCTTCCGCGCGCGCCACGTTGATTTCTTCCGCGCGCTCCGCGCTGTCCGCCAGCACGATCACACGATCGGCCAGGACTTCCACGAACCCGCCAATCGCCGTGCAGGACACGACACGATTGCCCAAGTGGAAGCTCAATTCGCCGATTCCCATCTCGGCCAGCAGAGGAGTGTGCCCCGGCAGCACGCCGATGTACCCGCCCAGCACCGGGATCTGCGCCTCGTTCACCGCATCGTAAACGACTTGCCGCGCCGGTGTGACGACTTCGAGTGTGAATGTCTCCGCCATTTGTTCGTGAATCGTGCTCCTACGCCGTCGCCGCCATTTTCTCGGCCTTTTCGCGCGCTTCTTCGATTGTGCCGACCATGTAAAACGCCTGCTCGGGGAGATCGTCGTGTTTGCCTTCGACGATTTCCTTGAAGGCGCGAACGTTGTCGGCGATTTTCACGTACTTGCCTTCCAGGCCCGTAAACTGCTGCGCGACGAACATGGGCTGCGACAGGAATTTTTCGATTTTTCGAGCGCGCGCTACCGACTGCTTGTCTTCGTCGGAAAGTTCTTCGATGCCGAGAATCGCGATGATGTCCTGCAAATCCTTGTAGCGCTGCAGGACGCCCTTCACGGCGCGCGCGACGTTGTAGTGGTCTTCGCCGACGATGCGCGGATCGAGAATGCGCGAATAGCTGGCCAGCGGATCGACCGCGGGATAAATGCCGCGCTCGACGATCTGGCGGCTGAGGTTCGTGGTGGCATCGAGGTGTGAGAACGTCGCGGCCGGCGCGGGGTCGGTGTAATCGTCGGCAGGCACATAAATCGCCTGCACCGATGTGATCGAACCGTGCTTAGTGGAAGTGATGCGCTCCTGAAGTTCGCCGATCTCGGTATTCAAATTCGGCTGATATCCCACGGCGGAAGGCATTCTTCCGAGCAGCGCGGAAACTTCCGAGCCTGCCTGCACGAATCGGAAAATGTTGTCGATGAAAAGCAAAACGTCGAGCCCTTCTTCATCGCGGAAATATTCCGCGACAGTCAGGCCGGTCAGTCCCACGCGCAGGCGCGCGCCGGGCGGTTCCGTCATTTGGCCATAAATCAGCGCCGCGCGCGATTTTTCCGAATTGCCGGGAACGACGACGCCCGATTCCTGCATCTCGAGCCACAGGTCGTTTCCTTCGCGCGTGCGTTCGCCCACGCCGGCGAACACCGACACGCCGCCGTGCTTCATCGCGACGTTGTGGATCAGCTCTTGAATCAGAACCGTTTTGCCGACGCCCGCGCCGCCGAACAGCCCGATCTTGCCGCCCTTCAGGTACGGTTCGAACAGGTCCACCACCTTGATGCCCGTTTCGAACATTTCGAGCTCCGTCGATTGATCCTCAAGCGACGGCGCCGGACGGTGAATCGGATAGCGCTTCTCCGTTTGGACCGGCCCGAGTCCGTCCACGGGCTCTCCCAGCACGTTCATCACGCGCCCTAGCGTTGCGCGGCCCACAGGCACCGCGATAGGTCCGCCGAGATCGACGCCCTTCATGCCGCGCACGACGCCTTCGGTCGCGGTCATCGCCACCGTGCGGACGCGGCCTTCGCCCAGGTGCTGCGCGACCTCGGCGACGATATTGATCGGCTCGGGCCCCTCAAAACCTTCGCTGGTGATATGCACCGCGTTGTGAATTTCCGGCAGATGGTGCTCCGGGAATTGGACGTCGATCACAGGCCCGATGACCTGGATGACAGTGCCGACGTTTCCTGTTTCGTGTTGCGCCATGTGTGAATCCTCGCTTCCGTGACTGGTGACTCGCGTGTCGTGATTTGTGATTCGTGAGTCGTGATTCGTGAAACCCCTAAGTTCCTGTCATCCCTAGGCGACTCTTCAAAGACCGGCCTAGCGCGTTGATCAACTGCCCGACCGAATCGCATCGGCTGTCCATGCTTTCAAACTCAGCCAGCGAGATGTAATGCAAGTCTCGGCTCAGGATCAGAAAATACCGCGTCTCTTCCAGCTCTCCCCTGAGATCTGCAAACAGCGCAAAAGTTCTTTTGTGGTGCGCCGGCCAAATCCTTCCGCGATATTCGCAGAAACCGAAGCAGCCGACCGTCTCAATTGTGAGATGATCCCATATTGCTCCGACCAAGGGAACTTTTCAGTCAGTTTGTACGTGGCAAGCGTCAGCTCGTGCGCTTTCTGCCAAACCGTTAATTCCGAAAAGCGATTGATCTTCACAGCGTCTGCGGTTCAAGCCACGAATCACAAATCTCGACCCACGAATCACGATTCACAAATCACGAATCACGCCTCACCCCGCGGACGCCGCTCCGCTCACTACTTCGATAATCTCGCGCGTGATCGCGGCCTGGCGGACCTTGTTCATGTGCAGGGTTAGCGCGTCGATTACGTCCGAGGCGTTGCTCGTTGCCGATTCCATCGCCGTCATGCGCGCGGCATGCTCCGCTGCGGAGCTCTCTGCAAGCATCCGGAAAATTTGCATTTCGACGTAACGCGGGACCAGCTTGTTAAAAATTTCAGCGGCGGGCTGCTCGTAGATGTAATCCACTGCGTCGGCGGAAGACGGCGGCGGGGCGCCTTTTTCGCGTTCGCCGAGGGCTGTCCGCTCCAGGGGCAAAAGTTTTTCCACGCGCAGCGTCTGCATCATCACGTTCTTAAATTCGTTGTAAATCAGGTAGACGGAATCGGCGCCGCCCGCTTCGTAGGTCTTCATGACTTCGCCGGCGATCTCCCTGGCCTTGCCGAGATCGGCGCGAGAGGTCACGTCCACGTATTCCCGGGCGATCTTCCACGAGCGCTTGCGGAAGGCGTCGCGGCTTTTCTTGGCGATGGCGATGACTTCCACGGATTTGCCGCGCTTTTCGTTCAGGAATTCAAAGGCGCGCCGCAGCACGTTCGCATTGAACGCGCCGCACAAGCCGCGCTCGCCGGAAGTGACCAGCGCCAGTACGCGCTCTTCAGGGCGCTGCGTCAGCAAAGGAAATTGTTCTGGATTCTCGATGCGCGACATCGCCGAACGCAGAATTTCGCGGATACCGCTGGCGTAAGGCCGCAGCGATACAGCCGTCTCCTGCGCGCGCCGCAGCCGGGCCGCAGCGATAAATTTCATCGCGCGGGTAATCTGCTGCGTATTCTTCACCGAACGAATCCGCCGCCGGAAATCGAGAAGTGTGGGCATCGAATGGGTTCCGCTACCGGATTAAGCGCGGACCGCCGCCACGCTGGCCTGGAATTGCTCCTTGTATTCCCCGATGGCGCGCTTCAGTTCCGGACGCGCCTCGTCGGTAATCTGTTTTTTCTGGACGATCTGCGTGAGCAGCGAACCGAAACGAGTCCGCACGAATTCGATCAGACCTTTCTCAAAGCGCTGGATATCGGCGACGGCGACATCGTCCGTCATGCCGCTCGTTCCGGCGAAAATGACTAGCACCTGCTCCTCGACCGCGAGCGGCGAAAATTGCCCCTGTTTCAGAATTTCGGTCAGACGCTGGCCGCGCGCGAGCTGCGCCTGCGTGGCTTTGTCGAGCTGATCGGAGCCGAACTGCGCGAAGGCCGCCAGTTCGCGGTATTGCGCGAGGTCCAACCGCAACGAGCCGGCCACTTGCCGCACGGCCTTGATCTGGGCGTTGCCGCCGACGCGGCTCACCGAAAGGCCTACGTTGATCGCGGGGCGGATACCGCTGTTGAACAAATCCGCTTCGAGATAAATCTGGCCGTCGGTAATGGAAATCACGTTGGTCGGAATGTACGCCGAGACGTCGCCCGCCTGCGTTTCGATAACGGGCAGCGCGGTCAGAGAACCCGCGCCCAGCTTGTCATTGAGTTTCGCGGCGCGTTCCAGCAATCGCGAGTGGAGATAGAACACGTCGCCCGGAAACGCTTCGCGCCCGGGTGGACGGCGTAACAGCAAAGAAATTTCGCGGTAGGCCTGCGCGTGCTTGGAAAGATCGTCGTAGAAGCAGACGGCATGCCGCTTGGAATCCCGGAAAAATTCGCCCATCGCGCAGGCCGCATACGGGGCAATGTACTGCAGTGTTGCAGGCTCGGTAGCGGATGCCGCGACGACAATCGTGTAATCCATCGCGCCCGCATCGGTCAGAGTTTTAACGATCTGGGCAATCGTTGACCGCTTCTGTCCGATCGCGCAGTAGATGCAGATTACGTCGCCGCCCTTCTGGTTCAGGATCGTGTCCAGGATGATGGCGGTCTTGCCGGTCTGGCGGTCGCCGATGATCAGTTCGCGCTGCCCGCGGCCGATTGGAATCATCGAGTCGATGGCCTTGATGCCGGTTTGCAGCGGCTCGCGCACCGGCTGACGATCAACGACGCCGGGTGCGATGCGTTCGATCGGAATGCGCTGATTCGTGGAGATGGGACCCTTGCCGTCGAGCGGAACACCGAGCGGATTGACCACGCGGCCCACCATAGCCTCGCCGACCGGCGCGGACATGATCGTGCCCGTGCGCTTGACGGTGTCGCCTTCCTGCACCAGCGTGTATTCGCCGAGAAGCACGGCGCCGACCTGGTCCTCTTCAAGGTTTAGCGCGATGCCGAAGACGTCGTGCGGGAACGACAGCATCTCGCCGGACATGGCTTTTTCCAGGCCGTACACGCGCGCGATACCGTCGCCCACGGAGATGACCGTGCCGACTTCCTCGACGGCGACCGCCTGTTCGTAGTTGGCGATCTGCGCCTTCAATATCTTTGTAATTTCATCCGCTTTAATCGAAGCCATTCCCCACTCCTATTCCGAAATCATCCGCGCGCGCATGCGTTCCAATTGCGTGCGCACCGAACCATCATAGATCGTCGAACCGATTCGCACCACGGCGCCGCCGATCAGGGCCGTATCCGTCGTGAATTGCGCCTGCACTTTTTCCCCGGTCAGCTTGCCCAGGGCCGCGCCCAAGTCTTCGCGCTCTTTCTTGGTCAATTCCGTCGCCGAAGTCACCGTGGCTTGCGTGATTCCCTGGCGGGCATCCAGCAGCCGGCTGAACGCCTGCTCGATTTCGATCAGCATCCCGGCGCGCCGCTGGTCGACGATCACGAACAGATAATTGCGCAGGGTGCGGCTCGCGCCCATGCGCGCGACGAGCTGTTCGATTGCGGAATGCTTGGCCGCCCGCGCGATCGAGGGATTCGAGAGAAACGCGTTCAATTCCGGCGACTCGCGAACCATCGTCGCGAACGCCGCAAGTTCCTGCTTGACCTGATCGGCCTGCTTGTTTTCGAGCGCGACATCGACCAGCGCGCCCGCGTACCGCTCCGCCAGGGCTTTCAATTCGCGCCCCTTCCGAGTTCGCTCAGAAATGACTGGAACATTCTGGCGCGAACTTCCGCGTTCATCATGGAACTCACGAGCGCCCCCGCGCGCTCCACCGCCAGGGACGCCGCGATCTCGCGCACCTGCTGCTGCGCGGCGCGCTCCGATGCGGCCAGTTCCTGTCGGGCCGCTTGACCGATCTTTTCGATTTCGGATTGGCCCGAGGCGTACAGCCGTTCGGATTCCGCGGCCCAATTCCGACGGGCCTCGTCGCGTATTTCCGCCACATCGCGATCGAGCCGGGCGATCTTTGTTTCGACTTCGCGCAACTCGCCATCGGCTTCCGCTTTCACGGCCGTGGCTTCCACGATGCTTGCTGCGATCTCCTTCGCATTGCCGCGGAAGAACGCTCCTCCATGCTTTGCGATTAAGTATGCGATGCCGCCAAAAACGATCAGGAAGTTCAGCCAACGAAAAATCAAGCCTGCGGTCGAATCGGCGGGATCGGGCTCGGCGCCCTCCGCGGCAAGCACGGGAAGCACCAGGAAGAAAACCATCAGCAGAGCGCCCGAAGCGAATACAAGGATGCGGCGGAAGGATTTCATCGCGCCCCCTTGCCCGGGGAACTGCGCGGTCCGGAGGGAGGGCCCGCGAGAATGGCTTGGGCAATCTCATTCGCCAGAGAGCCGCTGGATTGCTCCAGCTCCACTCGCGCCGCCTTCACATCCTCGGCAATGCCTTTTTTTGCTTCCTGAAGTGCGCTCTGAGCGGTGGTTCGCGCGGTGTTGATGGTGGCCTGGCGTTCGTCCAGGGTGCGCCGCCGTTGGGATTCCTGCTCGGCAAAAACCTCGGCGCGGGCTTTCTTCACTGTTTCGTTATAGATACGCTGCTTTTCGCGCGCCGCCACACGGCTGGCTTCGGCCTCAATCAGTGCGCCTTCGGCTCGCTTGTGGCGCTCGGAGAGCACGCGTTCCATGGGCTTGAAAAAACTCCAGCGCATGAACAAATAGAAAAGAAAAACGATAATGACCGTGGGAACAGCGGCCAGAAACAACTCACCGAGTTGGTTAATGATCTCCACTGATTATGCTAAGGCACCCGACAATGCCCGCCAAATTTCATCTCCGGAATACCTGAGGTGCACACCCACCCCTACGGACAATTCATGCCCGAATGAAGGAGTGATTTTATAGCATCGGAGACAGTTTAGCGCAAGACCCAGTCCCCTCCAACTGCCTCGCAATGGGCGGCAGCGAAAGGCCATGACCCGCCAAGTACTACATGTTGAGAGGATTGAAG
>DATNIO010000090.1:0-5217 GCA_035604385.1 Verrucomicrobiia bacterium
GCCTACCACCACGCCTTCGCGAATTACCTCTTCTGCGCCATCTGCGATTTCGAGAATGGCTCGCTGGTGGTCCTGAGCAACCAGCTTTGGGCGAATCAGATCATCCGCCAAGTTCGCGGCGTCCTGGATACGACCAAGGTGGAAGTGCGGCTACCTGCCTGATCCGGCGGACCCGGGTGCGAAATCTTGAATTAAAAACTAGTGTTTTTTCCCGATTAGAGGGTGTCGCGAGCGATTGTTTTCTAGGACTTAGAGGCGTGTCTAATCGTGGGCTTCCCGATTAGATTTTGGCGGGCTCGAGGCTCGAGATCTAGGTTCGCGGCATCCTTGCCGGGCATTTTGGATCTATCCTCCAAGTTGTTTGACGCGGATCGCGGCCGCTTTGGCGAGCCGTTCTGCGCCCTAAGATTGTGTGCTGCCAGAGCTCTTATAACTATACGGTCATTATAAGTCAATGGTACTAATTCTTAAAATTGGAAATTTTGGGTAGAGCGGGTGTGAATTTGGGAGAAATTGAAACGGAATGGGTAGAGTCGCGGCAAGGGGACGCGACGGCGGGGTCTTAACGTTGGTGAGAACGCGAGAAGACGAACCTCAGCGGCTAAAGCCGTGGCGATTTCGCGGTAGTTTCGGCACGGCTGAAGCCGTGCGCTGACAAGACATCGTAGGTCTCACAGACGTTCGGAAAACCTCTACCGTAGCTTCCAGGAGCCAGCGCTAAAGCGCATCGGATTGGGGGTGGCCGTTTTCGGAGCGCTGAAGCGCTCCTCCCCCGCATGAATGCGGGGGCTGCCACCGAAAAGCAGGAACGCGGGCTTCGGTCGCAAACCCAAATCTACACCGGGCCGGTGGTGAACCCCGGCCCCTACGCGGCTGCGGCCCTACAGGCACTGGCCCTTGCGCGGATTTGGATTCTGATGCTGGCTTGTTACCCGATTCATACCCGATTCATTGACTTGGTTTGGGGCGACACATAGAATCGGCGCGAAATGGCGGATGCGGAGTCTTTGATCGGCCGGACTGTCTCGCACTATCGCATCGTCGAGAAGCTTGGTGGCGGCGGTATGGGCGTTGTGTATAAGGCCGAGGACACCAAGCTGCACCGTTTCGCAGCGCTGAAATTCCTGCCGGAAGGGCTTTCCAAAGATCATCAGGCGCTCGAGCGTTTTCAACGGGAAGCGCAGGCTGCTTCGGCGCTCAATCATCCGAACATCTGCACGATTTACGACATCAGCGAAGAAGACGGCAAGGCTTTCATCGTCATGGAGTATCTGGATGGCGTGACGCTGAAGCACCTTATCGGCGGGAAGCCGATGGAGCTGGAGACTCTGCTCGGGCTGGCCATTCAGATTGCCGATGGCCTCGATGCGGCGCACGGTGAGGGCATCGTCCATCGCGACATCAAGCCGGCAAATATTTTCGTGACGCGGCGCGGGCACGCGAAGATTCTGGATTTCGGACTGGCCAAAGTGAGCGCCACGAAAAATGCCGCGGCCAACGCGGACACGCTTGCCACTGAGGAAGTCGCGGCGGACCAGCTCACCAGTCCGGGGAGCACACTGGGAACGGTTGCGTATATGTCGCCGGAGCAGGTGCGCGCGAAGGAGCTGGACGCGCGCACGGATTTGTTTTCGTTTGGCGCGGTGCTTTATGAAATGGCCACGGGGCAGTTGCCGTTTCGCGGAGAGAGCACCGGCGTCACGTTCAATGCGATTTTGGAACGGGCGCCGGCGCCGGCGGTGCGCCTCAATCCGGATTTGCCGACGAAACTGGATGAAATCATCACTAAGGCTTTGGAGAAGGACCGCAATCTGCGTTACCAGCACGCCTCGGAAATGCGCGCCGATCTGCAGAGGCTGAAACGCGATACGGATACGGGGCGCTCGGGCGCGGGTTCCGCGGAGTCTTCTGCCGCCGCTCAGGCAGTCTCGTCCTCGACCGTATCATCCGCACCCGTGGGGCAACCAGCGAGCGCGGTTGCCAGCTCCGATACTCGAATCGCGGTTGGATTATTGGCGCGGCACAAGACGGCATTTCTTGTCGCCGCTGCGGCGATGGTTCTGATTCTGGCGGGGCTCGGCTATGCGGCTTATCGCTGGTTCTCGCCGGGTTCAGGGGCGCGAATCGATACTCTGGCGGTGCTTCCTTTCGCCAATGTGACGGCGGACCCGAACACGGATTACCTGAGCGACGGGCTAACTGAGAGTTTGATTGGAAGCCTTTCGCGGCTGCCGAATCTGACAGTGCGGCCGCGTAGTTCCGTGATGCGCTACAAATCCAAGGACGTGGATCTGCAAAAGGCGGCCAGCGAGCTGCAGGTCAGCGCCGTGGTAACAGGCCGGGTGACGCAGCACGGCGATTCCTTGCTGATCAGCGCGGAGCTGACGGACACGCGGAACAATCGCAGCCTTTGGAGCGAGCAATATGATCGCAAAGTCTCCGATGCGCTGACGGTGCAGCGCGAGATTTCCGATGAGATCGCGGCGCGGCTACGGGAAAAATTAACCGGCGAGCAGAAATCGCAGCTGGCCAAAGGCGGCACCAACGACTCCGAAGCGTATGGCCTCTATCTCAAAGGCCGTTACTACTGGGACAAGCGCACGCGGGAGGGCATCGCGAAATCGAAGGACTACTTCCAGCAAGCCATTGATAAGGATCCGAATTACGCGCAGGCGCACATCGGACTGGCGGAATACTACGACGTCCTGTCCGTGTATACCGCCGTGCCGGCTGCCGAGACCAAGCCCAAAGCCATGGCCGAGGCTAGAAAGGCGCTGGCGATCGACGAGGCGCTCCCCGAAGCGCACGCATTGCTGGGGATCGCGTACGACGACGATTGGAAGTGGGATGACGCCGAGCGCGAATTTCAGCGTGCGCTGCAGCTCGATCCGAACAACTCGCGGGCGCACATCCTTTACGCAATTCATTTCGAATACCTGGGGCGGATGAACGAGGCGATCGAAAATATCAATCGCGCCATCGCTCTCGATCCGCTGAACATGAACGCGCTCGACAATTTATGCGAGGCCTATCTCTATACCGGGGAGCCCGCGAAGTCCGTCGAAGAGTGCAAAAAGATCGTGGAGATCGATCCCACGTACGCCAACGCGCATAACCACCTCTCCACGGCATACCGCATGTTGGGACAATACGACCTGTGGCTGGACGAGTGGATGAAGCAGGTCGCGGGCAACAATGATGCGGCAGGGATCGCGCTGGTGAAGGCGAATCAAGAGGCGTATGCGAAAGGCGGATATCAGGGAGCGTTGCGGCGGGATGTGGAGCAGATGGCGGAACTGAGCAAGCACGCGTATGTCGATCCGGCGCTCGTAGCAGGCGATTACGCGATGCTCGGGGAGAAAGATCAAGCGTTCGCCTGGCTGGAAAAGGGCTACGCTCAGAAGAGCGCGTTCATGCCATATATCAAGGTTGCGCCGGAGTTGAGTTCGCTGCGATCGGATAAGAGGTACGCGGATTTGGTGAAGCGCATGGGCCTTCCTTAGTAGTCACGTCTTGCGCGGCGCGAAACACGCGCGGCGACCGTTCGCTGTGTTCTCGCAGCGCAGCGCTTGCTGCTGATGCCAAATTCTCCTTTGTAGCGCCGGCAGCTTGCCGGTGGTTTTCTCCCAGTTTTGACGTTTCCAGTTTTCAGTGACTTTGCTGATATCGTGCTCGTCTGTAGGTCCGAAGGGACGCCGGAACTGCGAGACCGATTTGCGGCGAGGTCCGTGCGGGCATCCCGGTAGGCATTACGAAGAGCGGACGCAGCGAGCCGCGCCCCTACGGGGAAAATACGGCACGCACAAAATCTGCGACTCGCAATTCTACTCTTACTGGGTCCGCGACCTGGTGGAGCTGATCTTACCCGACTTGCGCTGAATTTCCGCCTTTCGTCCATTACCATTTCGGCAAAGTCCCATTGCTCTGATCGAGCGCACCCGACAAACTTGGGAAAGAGGCGCCATGACAATCACATTCACGCGTGGAATCACCGACCCGACGCTCGATCCGGCGCTGGGCGCGAATTCGGCGCCCATTCTCGAAAATCATCCCACGCAGAGCGCTACGACGATCAATGGCTGGGGCGCGGTGTTGTTCGGCGTCCCGTTCCTGGCAGTCGGGGTGTGGATCAGCCTGGCCGCCCTGCGCGTCGTCAATGTGAGCAAACCGGTTCCCGACGCGGTGATCGGAATTTTCGGGGCGCTATTTTTTCTTAGCGGCGCATTTTTTCTGATTCACGGCCTGGTCGGAGTCGCGCGGAAGTGGCGGTACCTGAGGGCCGCGGCTCAGCGCCCTGGCGAACCGTGGCTGTACGATTTTCACTGGCATCAGGAAGGCGTGGCCTTCTCGGCGTTCGATGCCATGATTGGACGCCTGGTCGCCGCGCTGCTGTGGTCCGCGTTTCTCGTTCCATTTTTCTGGATCGGATTGAATGTCCGCGGCGCGATGATTTTTGCGATTTTTGCGTCGCTGTTCGCTCTGGCCGGCCTCGCTTTCTGGTACCGCTGGCTGCAGATGCTGGCGGACCTGATTCGTTACGGCAATAGCTTTCTGAGCTACGATTCGTTCCCCTACTCGCTGGGCGGAACTCTGCGGGCTCGACTGAGGGCGCCGCATCACATGGAAGACATCGACGCGCTGACGCTCACGCTGCGGTGCGTACAGGAAAAATATGTGACCACCGGCAGCGGCCAGAATCGTTCCACGCGCGTGGTGAGCTACGAGATTTACAAGGAAGAGGCCACGCTCGATCGCGAGCGTCTCGCAGGGTATGCCGGCGCGGAAATTCCGGTGGAATTTCACGTTCCCGCCGATCAGCCGACCACGAATCTGGCGTCCGCGCCGCCTATTTACTGGGAAATCCAAGCCTGCGGTAACTCCAGCAAAATCAATTACGAAGCGTACTTCCTGGTCCCTGTATACAAGGCCCCCTGACGCCTGGCCGTGCGGACGGTGCGGGCGAGTCGCAAATGTATGTTTCGCACCGATAGTACGGTCGTACCATTTCGCCCGCCGATAGTCCTAGTACACTAATTCCCATAGGCAGGTGAATTGCACGTAGCCGAAGTGTCCTAGATGCCCAGCGAAACGACCATACCGAACGCACGCGCTTTTGTCCGTAGCCTCAATGTTTTGTTGAAGTTCGCCCGGTTGTATGGATTGGAGCATGTGCGCTCGGCGGCCCAATTTGACTCTGCTTTTGAGGAATTGAGCGAG
>DATNIO010000091.1:0-21427 GCA_035604385.1 Verrucomicrobiia bacterium
TTTTTGTGTGCTGCCGGTGGTAGCCATGAGGGACAAAGCGAGCAGCAGGAGCCAGCGACTTAGCGTTCGCATCGCGTGGATTCCAGTTTGGTCGCCCGCATGCCGCAATCATATATAGCACCCGCGCGAGGGGGTTACAAACTAGATTGGAACCACGGATGCACACAGATAAACACGGATGAAAGCAAAGACAGAATGAATCCACAGATGCACATAGATCAACACTGATGAAAACATGAACAAGACAGATCCAGGACCGGAACCTTGTTTCGCGAGACCCAGCCGGGCAAAAAATCCACGAGGCTTGGCTACAGTCGGTCGCACACTTTTCCTATTTCGATTTGTTTTATCCGTGTTCATCTGTGTGCATCTGTGGATTCAAATCCCTGCGTCCGCCGCCCAGACGCTCACAGGAATTGACGTGCTTGAGGCGCAGAAATTCGCTCCGCTGGTGGGGAAGCGCGTTGGGCTCATCACCAATCAGACCGGGATTGACCGCAAACGGCGCAGCACGATCGATTTGCTGGCCCATGCGCCGGGGGTGAAGCTTGTGGCTTTGTTTAGCCCCGAGCACGGGATACGCGGCTCTTTCGATGCGCGCGTTTCTTCCACGACCGATGAAGCGACCGGGCTGCCCGTCTACAGCCTCTATGGGGAAACCGAGCGGCCTACCGATGCCATGCTCGCGGGTCTCGATGCGCTAGTGTTCGACGTTCAGGATGCGGGCGTGCGCTTCTACACGTACATCACGACGATGGGATACGCGATGGAATCTGCGGCGGCGCATCACCTCGCATTTTACCTTCTCGATCGGCCCGATCCTCTCGGTGGAGAGCGCATCGAAGGGCCCATGCTGGATCGCGACCGCACGAATTTTGTCGGCTATTTCCCAATGCCGGTGCGCATGGCGATGACGCTCGGCGAAATGGCGCAGATGTTCAACGCGGAAAAAAAGATCGGCTGCGACCTCCACATTATCCGCATGCAAAATTGGCGGCGTCAGATGTGGTTTAGCGATACAGGGCTGCCGTGGGTGAATCCCTCTCCCAACCTGCGTTCTCCTGACGAGGGGATTTTGTATCCCGGCCTGGAAATTCTGCAGGCAGGCGGCGTTTCCGTGGGGCGCGGGACCACGCGGCCTTTCGAGTTTCTGGGCGCGCCATGGATTCGCGGCGAGGAACTCGCGGCCAACCTCAATCGTCGCGCGATTCCAGGAGTGCGATTCGAGCCGGGGAAATTCACACCGGATTCCGGTTTGTACAAAGGCGAGCTGTGCGAGGGGTTGAGAGTGGTGCTTGCAGATCGCGATAAGTTGCAACCGATGCGGATGGGGATTGAAATTGCTTCAGCGCTTGGGAAACTTTATCCCCGCAAATTTGAATCGGCAAAAATGATTGAGCTGGTAGGGAATGCCGCGACCATCAAGCAGTTCATGGAGGGCGGCGATCCGTCCGCGATCGTGGCGAGTTGGAACAAGGACCTAGAGGCGTTTCGCAAAGTGCGGGCGAAATACTTGCTGTACCGGTGAGGCAGGAAGTGGTTTTAGTAGGACAGCCACTCTTGGCTGTCTGCTTTTAACCTAGCGAGATCGCAGAGGACAGCCAAGAGTGGCTGTCCTACTAAAACCGAAACCTGACCAACCACCGGTGAGCAGGGAAGCAGGGAAAGAGGATCATTTCCGTGGTAAATTGCGGTGCATGAAGATTTGCTCGTTGCTGCCTTCAGGTACCGAGATTTTATTTGCGCTGGGGCTTGGCGACCAGGTGGCCGGGGTCAGCCACGAATGCGATTTCCCGCCGGAGGCCAAATCCAAAAATGTCCTGATCAAGTCGCGCCTTACACATACAGAGAGCGCCGCGGCGATTGACCGGCAGGTGCGTGAATTCCTCGAACGGGGCGAGAGCCTCTACAGTGTTGATTTTGAGCAGTTGCGCGCAATCGCACCCGACCTCATCGTCACGCAGGACCTTTGCCACGTGTGCGCCGCCACGCCGGACGATCTGGGCGCGGCGCTTGCGCATCTGGAGCGCCAGCCGCGAGTGGTGACGCTCAATCCGCATTCTCTCGCGGATGTGTGCGCGGACATTCGCGCGGTGGGCGAAGCGACGGGGCGAGCCGAGCAAGCGAACGCACTTGTCGCTGAATTTGAAAAAGGCATCGCCAACGTCGAACGATCCGTAGCCGGGCTCGATCGGCCGCGCGTCCTGTGTCTCGAATGGCTCGATCCTCCGTACGTGGCGGGGCACTGGGTTCCTGAAATGGTGGAGCGCGCGGGCGGAGTCGATGTCCTGGGGCACCAGGGAAAACCGTCGTTCCGCGTGGATTGGGAGACAGTGATTGCGGCGCGCCCTGAAGTGATCGTGATCATGCCGTGCGGTTACAGTCTTGCAGCTGCGGAGGCGGAGTTTCGCAATCTGCCGCTGCCGCACGGGTGGAATGATTTGCCCGCCGTGCGAGACGGCCGCGTTTTTGTCGTCGAAGCTTCGGGCTATTTTTCGCGGCCCGGGCCGCGCCTAGCCGCCGGTTTAGGGGTTCTCGCTGGCGCGATCCACGCGGGAAAGCAGAATCGCCCGCTGCCGTTCGAATCAGATGCGCTGCTCGCTCGCGTTGCCACCGCCGGCTGATCTATTCGAACGAACTACGCATAAAAAGAAAACTTTCACTTCCACTGCCGATAGAAAACCAACTCCGAAAAAATCAATAAGAGACCATTAGGCAAACAAATGGTGCGCGCAAGCCACCGGATTACGGCCGTAGACATTTCGTCCGCCAGAAGCGCCGCTGGCGCCCGCGGACACCCCTTCACTTCGCGGTGGCCGATGATTCGGTTGCGAGACTGACGAGCGCGCCGGTCAGAAAAGTGATCCCCGCGCTGAGTGGAACGTACCAGGTCCACAAGAGCGGCGTTCGAAAGTGGGCGTATAGAATTACGGCGAGCCCGGCGAACATGCCGGTGAGAACCCCAGGGGCCGTTGCTCGCGGGAACAGGAACGTCAGCAAGAAAAGTCCCAGCAGGCTTCCGAGTGTGATGGCCGCGATGGTCAAACCCGCTTCGAGCATCGGTCCCCACTGCACCGTGCCAAGGACAGCGAGCGCGATTCCCCAGACCAGCGTCATCCATCGCGAACGGCGCAGCAGGCGCTCGGGATTTTCTTCCAACACTTGCAAGCCGCGCAGGTGCTGAAAATCGACCACGCTCGACGCAGCGAGAGAATTGAGCGAGCCGCTGGCGTTTGACATCGCCACCGCAAGGATGGCGGCGAGGATTGCGCCGCGCGCGCCGGATGGCATGGCGGTGACGATGAAGTCGGGGAAAACGGAATCGTAGCTGCGGCCGGCAATCACGGCGGGCG
The DNA here is from genome assembly GCA_035604385.1 of Verrucomicrobiia bacterium. Lineage (GTDB taxonomy): Bacteria > Acidobacteriota > Terriglobia > Acidiferrales > UBA7541 > Palsa-360. The sequence continues at coordinate 3,354 of DATNIO010000091.1, forward strand.
CGCCGTGCCAGGCGTAGAGCATCACTCCCAGCACGAGAAACAGCGCGAATTGCAGAAGGATGACGACGCCGCTGGCGAGCAGCGCGAGTTTGCTCTCGCGTTCGGATTTGGCGGCCAGGAGCCGCTGCACGATGGTCTGATCCGTGCCGTGGCTTCCCATCGTGAAGAACGTTCCGCCAATTACGCCGGACCAGAATGTGAAGAGTTTCGCTGGATTCGTCAGGCTGAAAGAGAAATCGAAAATACGAAATTTGTGCGCCGGGGCGGCTGCGTGAACGATTGTTTCCCATCCCCCGGGAATCCGGTGCAACAGCAGAAAAAACGCGGCGAGCGAGCCGGAAAAATAAAGAATAAATTGCACGACGTCGGTCCAGATCACGGCCTTCATGCCGCCTTCGAAGGTGTAGATCAACACCAGAGCCATGATCAGCAGGATGGAAGTGCGCTGCCCGGTGCCGAGCGCAGCCGTGACGACGAGCGCGATGGCCGCGATGCGCACGCCTTCGGCGAGCACGCGGGTCACGAGAAACGTGGACGCCGCGACCGCCTTTACTTTTGCGCCAAACCTGCTTTCCATCAGTTGGTAGGCCGTATAATATTCCCCGCGGAAGTAGTGAGGCAGAAACAACAGGACGATCACCACGCGCCCGGCCAGATATCCGAGCACGAATTGCAGGAACGTGAGATTTCCGGCGAAGGCCAGCGCGGGCGTGCCGACGATCGTGAGCGTCGAGGTTTCCGTGGCGACAATCGAGAGGGCCAGTGCCCACCACGGCGCCGTGCGTCCGCCCAGAAAATAGTCGCGTACGTTGCTCTGCCCTCGACGGAACGCGATGCCGAACAGAGTGATGCCGGCAAGATAGGCGACGATGACGGCAATGTCCAGAGAGGTCAGGCGCATGTTGGGAGCGTCGCGATGATAGGTGCGCATCCAGGCGGCGTCAAGCGCGCGTGGCTGCTTTTCGCCGATGGACTGAGAGCTTGCGAAATGGGTTTAGTAGCACAGCCACTCTTGGCTGTGTGGTTTGCGATCATTGTCGAGTCATGAAGTTTGCGTGTGCGGCTCGCAAAACCACACAGACAAGAGTGGCTGTGCTACTCAGCTTTCAGCAATGAGGTGCCATGGGCTACTCCTTAGGATTTGACGGCGGCGGGACAAAGACGGATTGCGTTTTGCTCGACGCGAACGGAAACGTCGTTGGCGAAGGCCGCGGCGGACCGGCGAATCCCTTGCGCTCCGGATACGACGGCGCGTTTTCCTCGCTGCGCGAAGCCGCCGCTGGCGCTATCGCGGTTGGGGGAATTCGCCCGGCCGAAATCGCCGGCGTTTGCGCAGGCCTCGCGGGCGCGGGCCGCCGCAGCGTCGTGCGCCGCATGATGGTTTTCCTGTCCGAAGAATTCCCTGCCGCCCTCACGCAGGTCGCCACCGATTATGAAGTTGCGCTGGAGTCGGCGGTCGGCTCGGCGCCGGGCGTCGTATTGATCGCGGGCACGGGATCTGTGGCGTACGGACGCAACGCCGCGGGCGAAACCGCGCGCGCGGGCGGCTACGGACCGCTGCTCGGCGATGAAGGCAGCGCATTCGAGATCGGGCGGCGAGCGGTCTCCGCCGTGGCGCACTCGCGCGATATGGATGCGCCCGTCACGGTGATGGCGGAGATGATTTCCGCCGCGCTGGAATGTCCGGACTGGGACGATCTGATGCTGCGGATCATGAAGAATCCGGACGATGTTTTTCCGAAATTATTTCCGGTGGTGGCCGACGCCGCAAATGCCGAGGACAGCGCCGCGAAGGAAATCATGTTCGCGTCGGCGATCGGACTGGGCAATCTGGCCATGATCGTGATCCGCCGCCTGGGATTGAAGGGCCAGCAATTTCCGCTCGTGAAATGCGGCGGCGTGTTTGGCCGCTGCCACACGCTGGACTCGCTTCTGGATTCCGTGCTCGCGAGCGGCGCTCTGCGCGCGAAACTGTTGCGTCTCGAAATTTCTCCGGCGGTTGGAGCGGCGCGCATGGCCGCGCGGCTGTCCGAAGCGCCGCCGCAAGCCGCGTCCCATGGCGCCTGAAGACCTAGCCGAATCGCAGGCCGCGCGCACGGCGGCCCGCGAAGAGATTCCCGCGCTGCTCGCCTCGGGCAGCGAAGAAGCGCTCCGCTGTTTGATCGACAATCCGGGATTCGACGAGACGCACGTGTGTCTCTTGCTCGAGCGGAAAGATCTCCCGGGTTTGCTGCTCGAGGAAATCAGCAAGCGCAAATCGTGGCGCGCGGTCTATCGCGTGCGGCTTGGCCTGGCCGCGCATCCGCACACGCCGCGCCTCATCGCCATGCGCCTGCTGCGTGAATTGCACTTGATGGACATCGTGCGGATCGGCCTGCTGCCGACTTCTTCCATGGAACTCCGCCGCCTTGCGGACGAGCGCGTCCTGACGCAATTGCCGCAATTGCCGTTGGGGCAGAAATTGATGCTGGCGCGCCGCGGCTCGACGCGCATCGCGGCGGGGCTCGTCGCGCACGGGCCGGAACAAGTGGCGCGCGTCGCGCTCGACAATTCGTTTCTGACTGAATCGCAACTATTGAAGACTCTCGCCAAGGAAGCGCTTCCCGCGCGGATCGTCGCCGTCGTGGCGAACCACGACAAATGGTCGAAGCTGGTCAACATCCGCGTGGCGTTGTTGCGCCATCGTCACGCCCCACCCGACCGCGTGCCCGCGCTCGTGCCCGGCCTGCCGCGCCGCGAGATCGAGGATTTGCTCGAGCTTTCGCGGCTGCCGGAATATGTGCGCGTCCAATTGCGCGAGGAACTCGCGCACAGGAAAAAGCAGTGATCAATGAGCACGACATGGGCTAGAAATTTATCCCACAGAACGGATTGCCGCTTTTATTATCTTGGTCAGTCCCGTCAGGGACGAAAGATCGTAGCCCACCGCGTAAGCGCTGGGTTTGCGCGAGGCGAGAAAGCAAAGCCCCGCAGGGGCGGCACAAGGTTGAACCTTGTGCCGCCCCTGCGGGGCTTTGAATGATCGTGCACCGTCCTCCCACCGTTTAAACGGTGGGCTACGGTGTGCCGTCCCTCCGGGACTTCGAGCAACACTGCAGGACGCCGCAAATTGACAGTGGCTGAAATTTTCTCCGGGACAAACTTCTAGCCCGGATTCTCACCGGGAATTCAGTATTTCGCAACCACGCATTGCAACGGGAAGTTCACGCGTTGCCTTTTCGCGCTGATGGCGAGGCAATTCCGATCAACATGCATGTTCCAATGCACGCGCTATCCGAAACTTGACACTCCGCCACTCGGCACATAGCATCCTGCTGGGGGGCAAGAGATGACCACCCAGCCTTTGGAAAAAGTTGCCGTTAAAACCGAGCGCCGCCATTTTCAGCGCAGGAAATTCCGCGGAAAAATGGAAATGGAATGGGGATCCACGGTTTTGACCGGAGATGTGCGGGACATCGGCCCTGGCGGCCTCTTTGTGGAGTTGACGCCGCCGCTGTGGGTCGGGGCGGCGTTCCGCGCGCGGCTGATGTTGAAACCTGTGCTCTTGCTGGATTGCACCGTGGTGAGGGTTGAGCCGGCCACGGGGATTGCCGTCGTTTTTGAAGTTGCGGAAGAGAGCGGCAAGGCGCAGTTGGAAGCGCTCTTGATGAGTTTGTCTCCGGCATGACGCGATGCCTCGATTGCGGCGCCGATCGCATCGCCGATCAGTGCCCCGCGTGCGGGCTGACTTCCGCCGCGGCCGAGCTGGTGGTGCGGCGGCGCCTGGTGAAGCGGACGGCGTTTTTTCTGGTGGGCATCATCGTCTTTGTGGCCGCGAGCCAGGTCTATCCCGCCCTTGAACTCGATTCCATCCTGATTTTTGGCGGCGTCGTTTTCTTCCTCACCCTCGCGCTCGGCTATTGGATCGACTATCGCGCCAGAAAGCATCAGGAAGTCGAAGTCATGAAGCGGATTTATTTCGGCATGATTCCCGTGCCGTGGATTTTCGCGGGCCTTCTTTTTCTGAACGGCAGGCTGGACACTTCGCGCCCCATTCGCGTTCCCGCAACCGTCGTCGGAAAAGTTGCCACGGGCGCGTTTCCGCGCAGCCGCCGCCTCATCGTCACGTCCTGGCGATATGGGCGGCCCTTTGAACACATCGCCGTCGATCAGAACGACTTCGATCGTTTCCAGAAGGGCGACGACATTATCGTTCAAGCGCAGAAGGGCGCCATGGGCATTCCCTGGGTCTACGGAGTCTTTCGCCAGTAGGACATTTCGTGCGGCTTGGACCATGGGGATGATTAGCCAGTTTCCGATAATCCCATTTATCAGGCCCTGCTGTATCCTTTTCCGGAACGCTTGGCTGATTGGGCGTATAAAGCTCCTTAAACTGATCATTGGGAAGGAACATGTTTCCACTGGAACTAGAGTCGAATGCCTTCCGGGCCGGTGACGAATTCGGATGGACCCGAGAACAAATTCCCTTAGTAGTTGACTTCCTTCGTTCTCACGGAATGGGAGTATTGGGTGGGGAGTAGTGGTGGATCACTGATATAGGTTGGTACATGAGCGTTCCTCAGCGCGAAGGGCCCCCGGGCGTATATACGTGGGTAACGGAGCGCCAAGCTGGAGAAGCTTGGCGGAACTTTGTGGAACGCGGCGCTTCCGACGCGCTTGCGGCCGTTGAGCGCTGGCCGAAGCCAAGCGACTTACCTCCTGATCTGCGTGGGCGGATTCTGTACAATCTCACGTGGGTTTCCGAGGCGGAGTTCGAGACTCTAGGGCAGCAAAGTCAGAGATAGTGCGCTCCTCGGAGAAGTCCCGATAAGTCTTATCGGAACCTGGCCGCAACAGATGTAGAGAAGGTTCAAGATTTCTACCCGGCGCCGGAATAAGTCTTGCGGCGAAGAAATTCGCCGGCGCCGGGCTTGCCTGTGAACGCGCCATTGTCGATGATGACGCGGCCGCGCGAGAGCACGGTCTTCGTTACGCCCTTCACGCGCATTCCCTCGAACATGGAATAATCGACGCGCATGTGGTGCGTCTTGGCGCTGATCACTTGCTCCGCGTCGGGATCGAAAATCACGATGTCGGCGTCCGAGCCGACGGCGATCGTGCCTTTGCGCGGGTACAGGCCGAATAGTTTTGCCGGGGCCGTGGAGACGAGTTGCACGAAGCGGTTGGCCGAGAATTTTCCGCCGTGCACGCCGCCGGAATAAATCAGGCTTAGGCGGTGTTCGACGCCCGGGCCGCCGTTCGGAATTTTCGTGAAATCGTTTTTGCCCATTTCTTTTTGTTCCTTGAAGCAGAAGGGGCAATGATCGGTCGAGACGACTTGCAGCGTGTCTCGCGCGAGGCCCTGCCAGAGTTTTTCCTGATTCCATTTTTCGCGCAGCGGCGGAGTGAACACGTATTTCGCGCCTTCAAAGCCGGGGACGTCCATATTTTCGAGGGAGAGATGAAGATATTGCGGGCACGTTTCGGCGTAGGCGGGCAGGCCCCGGTCGCGCGCCTCACGCACTTTTTCGAGCGCGTCGTTGCAGGACAGATGCACGATGTACACGGGCGCGCCTGCCATTTCGGCGAGCGCGATGGCGCGAGAAGTGGCTTCGCCTTCGGCGGTGGTGGGGCGTGTGAGCGCGTGATATTTCGGCGCGGTTTTTCCCTCGGCCAGGGCGCGCTGCACCAGCACGTCAATCGCGCCGCCATTTTCCGCGTGCATGCAGATCATGCCGCCGTGCTTGGCGGCCTGCAGCATGGCCTTGAAGATCGTGGCGTCGTCCAGCATGAACACGCCGGGATAGGCCATGAAAAGCTTGAAGGAGGAAACGCCTTCGCGGACCAGCGTGCCCATTTCTTCCAGTTGCGTATCGCCTAGCTCGGTGATGATGCAGTGGAAGGCGTAGTCGGCCACGGCTTTTCCTTCGGCCTTTTTCATCCAGGTGTCGAAGGCGTGGCGCAACGTCTGGCCTTTGTATTGAATCGCAAAATCGATGAGCGTCGTCGTGCCGCCGAAGGCCGCGGCGCGCGTGCCGGTCTCGAAATCGTCGGCGCTGGTGGTGCCGCCGAAGGGCATGTCCAGGTGCGTGTGCACGTCGATGCCGCCGGGGATGACGATGCAGCCAGCGGCGTCAATCAATTTTGTGGCGTTTTCGATGGGGAGATCCTTGCTGATGGTAGCGATCTGTCCGCCCGTGATGCCGACGTCGCTCGCATAGGTATCCGTGGCGGTGACAATCGTGCCGTTGCGAATAATGGTGTCGAATCCCATCGTTCCCCCAATGGCGCCAGAGTGAAGACAACGGTGCATCTTAGGCTATGCGGGGAATGATGGGCAAGCAGGCGCGCAAGGACGCATTGCCCCAATTTGAAAATTTTGGCCGTTAGGAGGGCCGAGCTTCAGCTCGGCCATTCGTGTTGCGTTCAATTGAGGGCTTTAGCCGCTGAAGCTTCAGGGCCTGAAGGCCTCGCTATTGCGTCGCTGGTCGTCCGACCTAAAGGTCGGACCTCCAAAAAGGCAAATTCAGGGCAGCAAATTCATAGCATCAAATTCGAATTCGATTGTGAGAAACGACCTGAACCTGGGACACTACCCGGCAGTACGCAATGGCGGTATAATATCTGCGACTCGCGGCCCGGGCCTGCGGAACTGAACTTGGCGTTCTGGTTCTGACAGTGCGCGACTGGGCAGCTAAATTTCTGGACAGAAAATCAGAAATGGAATAAGGTCGCCTCTATGAAAAGAATACCTTCGATCGCCAAGCTGATGACGTTCGGAATTTTCCTGGGAATGTTGGCCGCGATGCCCCTGGCAGCGCAAGAATCCGCACCGAAGCCCGTAGGACAGTTGCTTTTGTTTGCGGACACGGCTGTGTTCGCGGAACCCCAGAACCCCGAAAATTGCACGCTGAGGAATCGATTCAAGAGAGGCGACAACGTTGGATTCCGCCTCTATGCCGTTGACGGAGGGACCGATAAGCCCGAGGAATCGGCTACGGTCGTGGTACACATCTCTTCCGGCGGCAAGAAGTACGAACTGCCTGCCAAGTATCGCGCCATACCACAAAAGAACGAGAAGGGTATGAACATGCCGATCCGTCCCGGCATGTGGACCGCAAAATGGGTCGTACCTGACGACGCCCCGACTGGCACCGTTCAATATTCAGCCACGGCCACCGATAAGTACGGCCGGAAGGCGGAATGGACGCCGAAGGGCGGCGAACCGTCCTGGGTAACCATCGTTCAGTGATGGAGGAGTTTCTGGTCCGCTGTTCTCTCCGTATCGGTATTGCCACTCTCCCGGCTTTTGTTTTCTGCATTTGTTTGCCTCTGAACATCTCCCCCGCGCGAGCTGCGAATTTACAAGCAACGGCAAAATCGGATCCTGCTTCCGTTCAGAAGCTGGAATTGAAATACGATAAAGCCGTCGTCGGCGCGAAAGTTCGAGTCGCCGCCGAGGGTTTGCCTGCCGGCGAAACCGTCGAACTCAATTGGGGTACGGTGACGGGCGGCTGGGTGATCCAGGATGATTACTACTTTCGCGGGCGAAAATATTCCGAGACGACACTGTCTCTCGGTAAATTTCCGGTGAACGCGAGTGGCCGTCTGGATGCAACGTTTGCGATTCCCGAGGATTACGGCGGTGTTCACGACGTCATCGCGACGATCCAGGGAAGAGTCGTCGCGCAGAATGGAATTGAAGTCACCCAGAGCTTCGAAATGACCCCTGCGTCAGGTCCGATCGGAACGCCGATTGAATTGCGCGTCAAAGGACTCGGCTGGCGAACGATGGAAAATACCTGGGTCGTCAACTGGGATAATCGGGGGGTCGGATTCGTCACTGCCGCCGGCACGCGCGGCTCGGCCGTGGCGCGCTTTCGCGCCGCGGGTCCCGCCGGCGATCATTTCGTGAAGATCTACACGGGATGGCAAGGGCAGAGCTATCTCAACTTCGAGCAGGCACCGAACGCGTACCTGCCGCGTCCCGATTTCACGTTCCGCACGACATCAGTTCCTTCCTCGACGCCTGACGCATACGCGGACGAATATCAGCCGTATTCCCTGCCGGAGGCCGAAGTCCAAGTTGCGAATGGAAGGCTGAGCGTCAGTCCGATCCAGGGGCCGGTAGGCAGCGAATCCGTGTTGCGCGGTGAAGGTTTTCCAGCCAACTCGACACTGGATCTATTCTGGCAGACGTACGTCGGGAACCGGGTAGGCGGCAACGGATTCGAGCCACAGGAAAAGCCGATCGCAAAAGTGAAAGTGGGAAAGGATGGAAAGATCGAGTTCCGTCTGAAGATTCCAGAGGACCTGGGCGGGGAGCATGGGATCGAACTCCGCGAGGGAGAGAAGACGCTCGGTCGCGCTTACTTTGCTATTGAGACGACCATCGTGAGCATCGAGCCGAAGTCCGGTCCGGCTGGAACTCCGGTGACGATCCATTTGAAGGGTGTCGGCTGGACCGAGTACGACAACATGTTTGCGGCGACGTACGATAACGCTTATATGGGATATGCCTGCGGCTTTAATTCGCAGGGCGATGTGGCGATCACGTTCAAGGCGTCAGGTGAACCCGGCACGCATCTGATCGATCTTTTCCCCGGTATTTATCAAGGACCGCCCACGGAAAACCAACTGCTGTATCGGATGCCGCAGCTGACCTATGCCGACGATCATCCGGGCAACAAAATTCCCGCGCTGCACTTCAAGTTCAACGTGACGCCTTAGCTTTCCGCGCTCACCCGAATGGGATTCGATCGGAACGGAGCCCGTTACCGATAGCGGCGTTTCTCGCAAATTCGTGAGACATTGGTCTAGTCGTGCGATGCTAGAATGGCGCTGGAATTCCGGCCCCGACGCCCGGTGGGAAAATTGGTCCACCGGGTTGCGTGTTTCAGGGGAGAACCCGACCTCGAGGTGAGCGCATGCCCCTTCGCGAGACCGCGCCGAAATTGTCTCCGGAAAAGTACGAGCAGAATTTTGCGGACATAACGCCGCCGATGAACGCGCGCCAGGCGGCCATCGAAGCTTCTCGGTGCCTCTATTGTTTTGACGCTCCGTGCATACAGGCGTGTCCCACGCGGATCGATGTGCCCGGCTTCATCAAGCGTATCATGACGGCGAATGTGCGCGGGGCGGCGCGCGTCATCCTGGAAGCGAATATTCTCGGCGAAAGTTGCGGACGAGTCTGCCCCACGGAAGTGTTGTGCGAAGGCGCGTGCGTCATGGTCGAAAAGGGCGAGAAGGCGATCGAGATTGGCCGGTTGCAGCGATTTGCCGTGGACCATGTCCTTGACCGCAACATTCGGCTGTTCCAGGCGGGCAAGCCGAACGGGCGGCGCGTGGCCTGCATCGGCTCGGGGCCTTCGTCCTTGGCGTGCGCGGCGCTTCTGGCGCGGAAGGGTTACGGCGTGACCATATTTGACCGGCGGGAACTTTCCGGCGGATTGAACACCTATGGGATTGCCGCTTACAAAACGCGCGTCGCCGATTCGTTGCGCGAAGTGGAGATGGTGAAATCGCTGGGCGTCAATTTCCGCCAGAAAGTGGAGATCGGGCGGGACGTGAGCTTCGAGCAGCTCGAAAAAGATTTCGACGCGATCTTTATCGGAGTGGGCCTCGGCGAAACCTGGGCCATGGACATTCCCGGCGAAGACCTGCATGGAGTATGCGGCGCGCTTGAATTTATCGAGCCGACAAAGTCACAGCCATTTTCGCGCGTCGCCATTGGGCGGCGCGTTGCCTGCATCGGCGCGGGGAACACCGCGATTGACGTGGTCACCGCCGCGCGCCGCCTGGGCGCCGAGGCCGTGTATCTCGTCTACCGGCGGAGCGAGCAGGAAATGCCGGCGTTCCGCTACGAATATGAACTGGCCAAAAAGGACGGCGTGAATTTTCTGTGGCAGACGCAGCCGCTGCGCATCCTCGGTTCGGGCGGCGCGGTGACGGGACTGGAATGCGTCCGCACGCGTCTCGGCGAGCCCGATGCGCGAGGGAAGCGCGCTCCGGAGACGATTCCCAACAGCACATTTACGATCGATGTGGATATGGTTGTCCGCGCCGTCGGGCAGAAGCAGGCCACGGACTTTTTGCGCGCCGTGAAGGGAATCGAGGTTCGCAAGAATGGCACCGTCGTGACGGACGCGCAGCACCGCACCGGCAACCCGAAATATTTTGCGGGCGGCGATTGCGTGAACGGCGGCCGGGAAGTTGTGGACGCCGTCGCGGAAGGCATGGCGGCGGGGCGGGGAATCGATGCGTGGCTCGCCGCGGATGCGGGCGGCCGGCGCAAGGAGAATTAGCGCGTCATGGAAATTCCCGCATCGCTCAGCGAACGGTTTCCGTTTCTCGATGCGCTCGAGGAAGATTGGGAACCTGTTTCGCGCGTTGCGTTGTATGGCTGGCTCGGCTTCTACGCCCTGCTGCTCGGAAATGCGCTGTTCGGCGGCCACTTGTTCCAATGGTTCGACCTCGTTTTCATTCCGATCCATGAAGGCGGCCATTTGCTTTTCCGAATGTTCGGCGAATGGATCATGGTGGCCGGAGGAACTTTCCTTCAGTTGTTTGTCCCGTTCGCACTGGCGACCAATTTCGCGTTCCGCCGCCAGGTGCCCGGCACGGTTTTCTGCGCTTTCTTCTTCTTCGAGCAATTTCTTCCCATCGCGACGTACATGGCCGACGCGCGCGCACAGGAGTTGCCCCTCCTAACCGTCGGCGATTCGGAAGACGTGATCCACGATTGGTTCTACCTATTTTCCCACGCGGGGCTGCTGGCGCACGATACGCAAATCGCAAGTCTGTTTCGATTTCTCGGCTGGGTGGGTATGTTTGCCATCGTAGGGTGGTTTATTTACCGTTCGACGCGAAAGGCCTGAAGCAATCATGATGGATCAAGGTCACGATTCACGAAGCACGAGTCACCAGCCACCAGTTACCGCTCCGGAGGTGAGACATGGCAAACCTGCGCGTAAATTTCTGCGGCATCGAATCGCCCAACCCGTTCTGGCTGGCCTCCGGTCCGCCGACGAATACGGCCGGGCAAGTAATGCGGGCGTTTGACGCGGGATGGGGCGGGGCGGTTTGGAAAACGATTGGCGAGCCGATCGTCAACACGTCGTCACGCTACGGCGCGGTGGATTACAACGGGACGAAGGTGATGGGCTTCACCAATATCGAGCTCATTAGCGACCGGCCCACCGAGGTGAATGTCCGGGAAATCGCGGAAGTGAAGAAGCGCTATCCGAAAAATCTGGTGATCGCGTCGCTGATGGTGGAATCCAGGCGCGAGAGCTGGCACGAAATGGTTCGCCGCGTCGAGGGCGCGGGTGCGGACGCGCTCGAACTGAACTTTGGCTGCCCGCACGGCATGAGCGAGCGCGGCATGGGTTCGTCCGTGGGGCAGGTGCCCGAGTACACGGAAATGATTACGTCGTGGGTGAAAGAAGCGGCGAAAACACCGGTGATTGTAAAGCTCACGCCGAATGTCACGGATATCACGCGCGTCGCGCTGGCCGCGGAAAAAGGAGGGGCCGACGCCGTCAGCCTGATCAACACGCTCAATTCGATTATCGGCGTGGACTTGGAAACGTTTTCGCCGAAGCCCAACGTGGGCGGGAAATCTTCCCATGGCGGGTATTGCGGGCCGGCGCTGAAGCCGATCGCCTTGCACCTGGTTTCGAGCGTCGCGAAAACGGTGAAGATCCCGATTGTGGGGATTGGCGGAATTGGATACTGGAACGACGCGGCCGAGCACATCGCGCTCGGTGCGTCCATCACGCAAGTCTGTACGGCGGCGATGCATTACGGGTTCCGCATCGTCGAAGACATGATCGACGGCCTTTCCGCGTACATGGACGATCACGGTTTCCGGACCATCGCGGATTTTCGCGGGCGCGCCGTCCAGAATGTAAAGGATTGGGGAGACCTGGACCTCAATTACAAAATCATCGCGGATATTCGCCACGATCTGTGCATCGGCTGCCAACTCTGCTACGTCGCCTGCGAAGACGGCGCGCACCAGTGCATCGCTCCGTACACGGTCGCGGGGAACGGCAAGAAGAATCCGAACGGGATGGGCGTGCACGTTCCGCGCATCATTGAAGACGAGTGCGTCGGCTGCAACCTATGCGCGCTGGTTTGTCCCGTGGATCAGTGCATCACGATGAAGCAGATCGACACGGACCTGCCGTATGAGAGTTGGAAGATGCGCGTGAAAAGGCTGGCGCCCGGGCCTGACGCTGCGCGGCCGTCGTAAAGATAATGGCGGCGGCAATGTGTTAAATTTGATGTTGCCATGAAACGCATCGTGGTGGTCGGGGCAGGATTTGGCGGATTGCAAGCCGTCACGCACCTCGACGGCATGTTTCACCGCGATCGCGACGTCGAAGTTCTTCTCTTCAGCGATCAAAATTATTTGCTCTTCACGCCGCTCCTTCCTCAGATCGCATCGAGTTACACCGATCCGCGCCACATCGTCCAGGCCGTGCGTGAAATTCGCGGCAGACGCAAATTCCGGTTTCGCAGGGAAGCGGTGCGCGCCGTCGATGCGCCGAACCGGCGCGTGATCGTCGATTCCGGGTTCATCGAGTACGATGCCCTCGTCCTCGCGTCCGGTTCGCGCACCGAATTTTTCAATACGCCTGGGGCGCGCGAGAACTGCTGGGATTACAAATCACTCCAGCAGGCCGTGGAGTTGCGCGAAAGGATCATCGACTTGTGCGAGCACGCGGACCACACCGCGGACGCCGCCGCGCGGCGCTCGATGCTCACTTTCGTCGTTGTCGGCGGCGGCTACACGGGCATCGAACTCGTCACGGAGATGCGAGATTTTCTCTTCGGCTATGCCGCGAGAAAATATCGCGGGATCGACGCCGCCGAGATTCGCCTGATCGTGCTGGAAGCAGCGCCGGATGTGCTGCGCGGGATCGGTCCGAAATTGGCGGCGCACGCGCGCAAGCGGCTGGATGTAAGCGGAATTGAAGTGAAAACTTCCACGCGAGTCACTCGCGTGCTCGAAGGCTCTGTTGAGATCAATGGAAACGAAACTCTCGCTGCGGACACAATTATCTGGACGGCGGGAGTTCGCGCATCCGAGCTGATCGAATCGCTGCCCGGGCCGCACGACCGGATTGGCCGCGCCGTCGTGAACGCGCATCTCCAACTGGAGGGCCACCCGGAGGTTTTCGTCATTGGCGACTCGGCCGCGGCCGTGAACGCGCAGGAAGCGCCGCGCGTCGCCCCAGTGGCCATCGAACAGGGTCGCATCGCTGCGCGCAATGTCGGACACCTGTGGCGCGGAGAGCCGCTCGAGACGTATGAATATGCCGCAAAGGGCATGCTCGTGTCTCTCGGGATGAACTACGCCGTCGTCAAGATCGCGGGGATTCAGGTCAGCGGCTACTTCGCGTGGCTCTTCTGGAACGCCGTTCACTTGTACAAACTGGGGGGCGTAAAGAAACAGGTGCAGGTGGCCGGAGACTGGATGCTCGGACTAATTTTCCCACGGGACGCGGCCATTGTGCGCGAGCCGCGCCGGTGCAAATTGTGCGATGCGGACAAGTCGTAGCACACAGGTATGTCTTGGTGGCGCAGGTTTCAGCCTATGGGGTTTGTGCCTTGCAAGGACTAACCCCCACAGGCTGAAGCCTGCGCCACTGGCATTGCCGACCCAGGTTCGTGCCATTCAGGTGCGGCGCAGACTGTTTACGGGAAATTCGGTTTAATTTGCTTTCCTTGCGATTGGCGCGCGCATCACGGCCCAATACACAATGAAGCTCGCCGCGAAACCCACGAACCACGCGTAGTCATACAGCACGCGCAACGCGGGCACGATCAAGCCGACGAATGCCACGCCTGCTCCGGCGGCGAGCGCTGCCATGGCGCGCCAGTTAATCCCGTTGGAGAATTCATAAAAACCGCGGCGCTGATAGAGGTCTTCCACAAGAATGATTTTTTTGCGCACTACGAAGTAGTCGCAGATCATCACGCCAGCGATCGGTCCGAGAAATCCGGAGTATCCCAGGAGCCACCCGAAAATGTAGTTGCTGTAGTTCGCAAGCAGTTTCCACGGCTGAAATACGACGCCTCCCACCACGCACGTAATCAGCCCCCCGGTCCGAAAACTGATCAGCCTCGGCGAGAGATTCGAGAAATCGTTCGACGGCGAAACTAGATTTGCAGCGACGTTGACGTTTAACGTGGCGAGCAGCAATGCCGCCATCGCGATGACGACCGCAAATGGATTTCCCAGGCGCGCCAGGACTTGCACGGGGTCCCAGATCGTCTGCCCGAAAATAATTGCGGTTGCAGACGTGACCGCAACACCGATGAAGGAATAAAGCGTCATGGTTGTCGGCAAGCCCAGCACTTGGCCGACCACTTGCGCGCGTTGGCTGCGCGCATAGCGCGTGAAATCCGGAATGTTCAATGCCACGGTCGCCCAAAATCCTACAACGCTCGTCAGCGACGGAATAAAGAAGCGGAAGAATTCCCCGAACGTCTGGAACTTGGACGGCGCCGCCAGCATGGTTCCGAAGCCGCCCGCTTTCACAACGGCCCACGCGAGCAGCGCTACGCCGATAACCAACAGGAAGGGCGCGGTCACACCCTGAAAAAACTTGAGCGTCCGGATGCCCCGCATGATCACGATGACGTGCAGCAGCCAAAAGCCTCCAAAGCAAATCCACACGCCGGGGGAGTACGTCCGCCACGAGGGAAATAGAACGGCGACCATCACATTTATGGCGCCGCCGCCTATCCACGCGTTGATGCCGAACCACCCGCACGCCACCAGTGCGCGCAGAACGGCTGGAACATTCGCGCCCAGAACTCCAAACGAAGCCCGCGCGAACACCGGGAACGGGATTCCGTACTTTGCTCCCGCATGCGCATTCAGAAGCATCGGCGCAAGGACTAGAACGTTTCCCAGAAACACGGTGAAGATGGCCTGCTTCCAGTCCATTCCGCCCGCGATCATGCCGCTCGCCAGCAAGTACGTCGGAATGTTGACGCTCATGGCGATCCACAGCGCGGCGTAGTTGTAGGTGCCCCAGCTGCGGCGCGAGGCGGGAATCGGCGCGAGGTCTTCGTTGTAAAGGGAACTGGAACGGATGGTTTCGGCGTCAAGAACGCCGGAATGGATGCCGCCCTGGCCGGGTTGTTCCGCGGCGTTCACGCGTCAGTAGATCCCGCGCCGCAGATCGGGCATTTGAGGAATCTCGATATTGACCACGCGGCCTTCGTCGGCAAGCTTCACGAGAATACGCGACGCCGAGCCGACATCCTTGACGCTCCAATCCGAGGTCGCCACGGGCTTTGCCGGTTTGTCCGATTCCCGCCACAAAAGATCCTCGCCTTTGTGGCCGAGCAATTCCGGCTTGATTTCATAAACTTCCATACTGCGGACGTAAATCACCAGGTAGCGAGAGCCGAGCTGCAGCAGAAGCGGATCGAATTTTTTCCCGGGCTGATAAACATTCCATAGTTTCGGCGCGCGCGAATCGACTTGCAGGATCGCGTTGGGGATTGATTTCCAAACGATTTTCTCTTTTTCGGCGGCGCGGGAAATGCCCGTCAGGGCGAGACACAATCCCGCAATCCCGAAAAACCATCTTGCGCGATTGACAATGCGTGCCAACTGCAACACCTCAGGGCCAGTCGACGCGCAACTGGCGCGACTTCACGACCACGTATTTGTTCCTGCGGGCGAATTCCACCAGGTCCACGAGCAATTTCACGTCGTTCTCGCAGTACTTGCAAACTTCTTCCTTGCGGCCCTCGCGCCACCACTGGACAATGTCCAAACCGTTTCCCGTTTTCTGATTGCCCAGGGTTTCCCGCGCCAGATCGTCGAGTTTGATGCGGTGTCCAAGACGGCGGTGCAAATCCACCAGCAGGTCAAAGGATTTGCCGAGCAGATGATTTACCGGCTGGTAGGCGCTGAGCACTTCAAAATCGAAGCGGTCGCCGTTAAAGGAAACGATGCGATCGTACCGGCCGAGTTCGGCAATGAGCGCTTTGGCATCCGCCTCAAACCAGCGCCGGAAGCGATTCTGCGTGTCCCACGTCACGGCGACGGCGAGGCCGAAGCGCGCGATGTTCGACCAGCCTCCCTCGACCTCATGCGACAGTCGAAGAGTTTCGATGTCGAAAAAGATTTCGTGTGCCGGGTCAGGAAAAAGGCTGGGTGTCGTCGCCATTTGATTTTTTTGATTCGCCGGCAAAGTTCCTGCGCGCCAAGAATGGTGAATCCTGAGACGGGAAACGTCAAGCCCATCCTGATGACGGAGGAAGTCTGCCATAGATTTGGAAAACGAACGCTAAGATACTCCGGACCGGAGGGAAAAGCAGTTAGGTGTTTTGCGGTTGAACCCCAATTTCATCTTCGATGGCGCGAACGGATTCGGGAGGAATAGCGACAAACTCGACGCCGACCCCTACCCCTTTGAGGCAAAAGCGGACTTCGCACCGAGTCTGGATTACGACGCCGGTCCGCGCGAGCTTGAAGCGCAATTTCAGGACCGCGCCTTCGGGGTACTCCGTTCTTGTGTTGATGAACATGCCGTGAGGACTAAGGTCCGGCGGCCGGACGCAAATGTCTTCCTCGAAGCCTTCGTAAATCATTGATAGTTCGCTAAGGTGCGGATAACGTACATCGCGCCGGCCTTCTGAATTCGGTTTGTCGTCTTTCCTGTCCATGACTAGCTGACTTCTTCAGGGACCCAATCTTCCTTCCGTGGCCGGTTTGGGGAGGACTTATCCGCGCAACGCGTCCCGCACGACGGGCAATATTTAAATGAGGGAAGAATGTGTTGATTGCACTTTGCGCATTCCATATAGGATGTATTGTCCATCGGCACGACCCGGAGGATCTCTTCCAGTGTCGTCGTGCCGTTTAGAACCTTCTCCAGCGCGTCTTCCTGAATGAGACGCATTCCGTTCGACCTCGAAGTGGCGCGAATCTGGTCGATGTTCCCGCTGGTTCGAATGATAGTGCGGATGGACTCATCCACGCGCAGCAATTCATAGATTCCAATACGTCCCGAGTACCCGGTATGGTTGCACCTATCGCAACCAACCGGGACAGCCATCTTGCTCGGAAGCTTGGTCAGGCCCATCTGTGCCAGCCGCGCCTGAAAATCCTGAGTTGCGGGCTGGAGAGAGTGGCAGGGGCAGAGCATTCGCACCAGGCGCTGCGCCAGGATGCCTGTCACGGACGAACTGATCAAGTAGCCCGGAATCCCCAGGTCGAGGAGGCGGACAATCGCGGAAACGCTGTCGTTGGTGTGCAGCGTGGAAAGGACCAGATGGCCCGTTTGCGCCGCCTTCATGACGATTTCCGCGGTTTCCTTATCGCGAATCTCGCCCACCATGATGATATTCGGATCCTGGCGGAGAATGGACCGGAGGCAGGTCACGAATGTCAGGCCGGCCTTGGTATTGACGTGGACTTGATTGATGCCTGGAAGAACATATTCGACCGGGTCCTCGACCGTGACGATATTGACGGATGCCTGGCGCAGTTTGTGAAGCGAAGAGTACAGAGTCGTGCTCTTGCCCGAGCCCGTCGGGCCCGTTACCAGAATCATCCCTTGAGGCGCGGATAGAAGCTCATTCAATCCATCGGCCACGTCGGCCGGCATTCCCAGGTCAGCGTAAGAAGTCAGCGGCGAGCTCGTTTCCAGCAACCGGATCACAACCTTCTCACCGTACTGTGTCGGCAACGTCGAGACTCGCAGGTCGAGCTGCCGCGTGCCTACGGAAACCATGAAGCGCCCGTCCTGCGGGGCGCGGCGCTCCGAAATATCCATATCGGAGAGGATCTTGACTCGCGAAATCAGCGAGTTTTGCAGAGCTCGCGGGATCACTTGATGATCGTGCAACACCCCGTCGACGCGCATGCGCACGACGGTGTCGGAGGCTCGCGGCTCGATGTGAATATCGCTGGCCCGCTTGGCCATGGCCACTTGAATCACTTCGGAAACGAGGCGCACTGCCGGAGTTTTTTTCTGCCGCAGATCGGCCTGTACTTCCTGGATGGCCTCCTGGTTGGCTTGCCGCGAACTGGTGGAAAGAAACTCCACTTCTTCAAATGG
>DATNIO010000092.1:0-20447 GCA_035604385.1 Verrucomicrobiia bacterium
CGACAAGTACGGGTTCCAATTCGCGCAAGCATTCAATCTTTTCTATCACCATCACCACATGCTCACGGAAAGCGATCCCGCCAAGAAGAAGTTTCTCTTGCAACTGAGCCGCCTCGTCGAAGTCCAACTCGTCGCTGCGCTCGAACTCCTAGGAATCGAATCCCCCGAAAAAGTGTAGCGGGCTGCCGGCAATGGGTCAGTTTCCAAGCAGGCGACGATTCGCCGGGAAAATACTGCGCAGTATTTTTCCGTGTAGGACTTTTCCGTCCGAGTGCATTTTAGCGGGCTCGGTCAAAGACGTATGATTGATGCTTCGTTCATCGCCAGGCGGGCGAATCGTGCCAGAGGATGAAGGAGGCCTCCAGTGGCACGGATGCTCCGCTATGGTGGGGAATCAGGCGCGGGGTGAAGTCAGCTACTGGGCGAGTCGCGGGAACTCGGGCGGCATACATGAAGCCGTTTTGCGAACCGACGAGGCGCTCACCGCGATTCATGGGCTGCCGAAACGGCGCACCGCCATTGTGTCCTTCGACGTACAATTCGACTTGCACTGCTTCCGGATCGAGTTCATCAAGATAAACTTGGACCTGGAAAAGATACTGCTCCCCTTGCTCACTCAGCGTGGCGGAACCGAATCGCAGTGCTGACCAGTGCTTTGAGAGCGCCTCTTGCCAATTAAGCAGATCGAGACCGAGGCGGCCATCGTCTGCCGCACGCGCAGAGTAGCTGGCTGCCGCCGGCAGGTAATGCTCCTCCGTATATTGACGGACCACGCGGTTTGAAGAGAAGGCGGGTGTCAACCGCGCCATGCTTTCCCGCATTCTCGCAACCCAGGCGACTGGAATTCCTTTTTCGTTGCGCGCGTAAAATTCAGGAACGACTTCCCGCTCCAGCAGCCTGTAGAGGGCTTCGGCCTCGGACGCATCCCAGGATGGATCGTCATCGTGCTCCTGTCCGTCGCCGATGGCCCAGCCCACTTCCGGAGAATATGCTTCCGCCCACCAGCCGTCGAGTTCCGAAATGTTCAGGCCTCCGTTGACGAGCACTTTCATCCCGCTGGTGCCGCTTGCTTCCCAGGGGCGCCGAGGTGTGTTCAACCAGACGTCCACACCTTGAACGAGATGTTCCGCCATCAGCGCGTCGTAGTCACTCAAGAAAACCACTTGCGAACGTACTTCCGGGCGGCGGACGAAATCGATCCATTGACTGATCATATTTTGCCCTTCCACATCTTCAGGGTGGGCTTTTCCGGCGAGGACCAATTGGACGGGGCGCTCTTTATCAGTCAATATCTCGACGAGCCGCTGCGGATCATGCAAAAGCAAGTTCGGACGCTTATAAGTCGCAAAACGGCGTGCAAAACCCAGTGTGAGCGTATTTGCGTCCAGGATCTGCTTGGATTTCGCAACCTCCTCAAAGGAAGCACCCCGGCCTGCGATCTGCCGGACGTGCTGCTTTCGAACGTAGTCAACGAGAGAATTGCGGGCATCGGCGCGCAGTTGCCAAAGGCTGGAGTCACTCGCGCGGCGAAAATCCGTTTCGAGGTTTTCCATCGTTCCGCGCCACAGTCCTTTCCCGCAGCAGGCCTCCCAGAGGCGGTCTGCCTCACTGGAGTCCCACGTGGGCGTATGCACGCCATTTGTAATGTGCGTCACCGGGACTTCGACCTCCGGCCATCTCGGAAACAACCCCTGAAAAATTCGGCGACTGACCTGCCCGTGGAGCCGGCTTACACCATTAACGGCGCCGCTGCTGCGGATGCCCAGGTACGCCATGTTAAAGGATTCGTAGGAATCGTTACGGTCCCGGCGTCCGAGCGCAAGCAGGTCCTGGAACGAGATCGAAAGTTCCTCTTCCGCGTAGTTTTTGAAATACTTTTCCATCAGTTCGGGGGCAAACAGATCAAAACCCGCCTCAACGGGAGTGTGCGTGGTAAAAAGGTTTCCTGCCCGTGTAATCGTAAGGGCGAGATCGAATGGCTGCTTGTTATCTGCCATGTGGCATCGCGCTCGCTCAAGCGCCACGAACGCAGCATGACCTTCGTTCAAGTGGCAGACTTCCGGTTGCAAGCCGAGGGCTCGCAGGAGCCGCCAGCCCCCTATGCCGAGGACCAGCTCTTGCCTCAATCGGTGGTCCCGACTCCCTCCGTAGAGTTCACTGGCAATGCCGCGATTCGCCGGGATATTCGCCGGGTCGTTCGTGTCCAAGAGATACAGTTTCGTCCGGCCTACTTGCACTTCCCAGGTGCGAATCCAGAGATTGGCGCCAGGAAAGTCAATTGAGAAGCGCAGCCATTCCCCGTTTGTCTCACGCAGAGGCTTGATCGGCAGCTGACCAGGATCGTTGAATGGATAAAAGGCTTGCTGCTGTCCCTGCGCATCGATTTCCTGCCGAAAATATCCTTGTAGATAGAGCAGACCCACACCGACTACGGGGACTCCTAGATTGCTGGCCGCCTTGAGTTGATCGCCGGCAACGTTTCCCAGACCGCCCGAATAAATTGGCAGCGCTTCGCTCAACATGAACTCCATCGAGAAGTATGCGACCGCCTTCAGAGAGGAATCGGGATGAACTTGTTGGAACCAAGCCTCAGAACGCTCTAAAGTTTGTTGGTGGCGATGAAGATCAGTCAGCAGTGATTGGAAATCCGGGTCGGTGGTAACACTCTGCAGCCTTTCCCGGGAAACGGTTTGTAACACGACCCATGGGTTATGGGTCAGATCCCAAAGTTCGGGGGCCAATCGCTCCCAGAGCTTGTCCGCGGAATGGTTGAAAGACCAGCGCAGGTCCAGAGCCAGCTCGGTGAGAGCATCAGAAGTCGCGGTCTCCGAAGAACGATTGCCGTATGTGGGACTGCTCATGGTTGACTACTCTACGCGCTCAACTTTCAGCCATTGCTGCTGGGATGTTAAAGTCCTGTGAAGTTGCCGTAAACATCTTCAACACCCGCAGAAATTCCTCCCTAGAACATCACTGTGGGCATTTTTCCCTCTTGCCAACAGCCGAATGGTTCACAATTGGGGGGGTCGCTCCTGACACTTCGGCACTTGCGCCCGAGTCACGGCGCACTCGGAAATTGGCTCGCCACGTAAGTGCGAGACTATTTAGCGGAAGGTCCATTCGACCCAAACTTCATCGCCAGATCGACCAGCGTTCGCAGGGCGACGCCTGTCGCGCCCTTCGCGTTCCACGGCTTCACGTCGTCCTGCCAGGCGGTTCCCGCGATGTCGAGATGAATCCAGGGCGTGTCGCCGGTGAACTCCTTCAGGAACATGGCTGCGACGATTGCTCCGCCGCCTTTGCCGCCGCCGAATCCTTACGGAAAGCGACCCCGCCAAGAAGAAATTTCTCTTGCAACTGAGCCGCCTCGTTGAAGTTCAGCTCGTCGCCACGCTGGAGCTCTTCGGCATCGAATCCCCCGAAAAGATGTAGCGCTCTGCCGCCCGCCTTGAATCATGCTATGACTCTGTAGTAGTATGACAGAGTGCTAGAGTTTATCGAGTTTCCGGCATTCACGAAACGCTTGATGGCTCTCGCGAAAGAGCACGCAGATGACGTCCTGTTGGGAATGCAGAGCGACTTGTTGGCAAACCCCGAGCGTGGAAGAGTTGTGGCGGGTACGGCGGGCGTTCGCAAGGCCCGCGTCGCCGATCCCGCAAGAGGGAAAGGAAAACGAGGCGGGTTCCGCTATTTGTACTACTACATCGAGCAAGACGGACAAATTTACCTGCTTATGATTTTTAACAAGGATGAGCAGAACGACCTGACGAAGAATCAGAAAAAGACGCTGGCAAAACTGATCCAAGAATTGAGAGAAACGAAATGAACGCAGAACTGTTTAAAGACATGATTGCGGGATTTGCCGAAGCGAAGAAGTATAGAGCGAGGCGGAAAGCCAAGTTGCGCGTATCTCGCCTGGCTTTCGAGCCCGTCAAAATGAAGCCCGCGCAAATTCGCCGGATTAGAATCCGCTTACAGCTGAGCCAACCAGAGTTCGCCGAGTTTCTTTGCACCAGCGTTGGCACCATTCGGAGTTGGGAGCAAGGGAATCGCACCCCAAACCGATCCGCGTTGCGCCTGTTAGTGATCGCCAAGGAGCAACCGGCATTGCTCTTGCAAAGGCGCGCCTAAGCGGAAAAGCGAAACCGTCCGCCCCTTTCCGCCGCGGCGGACGAAGAAGCGGCCACCCGGAAGTTCAACCCTTTTGAAAAGTGTATGCCACCCGCCACATCCTCACGGAAAGCGACCCCGCCAAGAGGAAATTCCTACTGCAGGTTAGCCGCCTCGTCGAAGTTCAACTTGTCGCAGCGCTAGAGCTTCTGGGAATCGAATCCCCCGAAAAAATGTAGGGCCTTACTGACTACGGATCAGTTTCCGAGTAGCCGACAATCCGTCCAGAATCGGGGATTCGTTGCGGGCAACTTCCCAGAATCCCGTTTCTCGGGAGTTTGAGGACCACGCTCGCCCCACCCGGTCCGCGTCCGCGAACCGATGGTTCCACTCCCCCTATTCCTCGACGCCCCACTCGCGGATCCGATACAGCCCGTGAATCTCCTCTGCTGCCGCCTCAAAATCATCTGCCCACTTCATGCCGCGCTCATGCAAGTACACGGGAAGATTCGCACGCGAAAGATACTCCGGTCGCGTTCGCCGGTGCCCATGCACCGCAAAATCCGCAGGACATCCCGTCGCCACGCCCGCCAGAAATAGCGCGCGCCTGGCGTGTCCTTCGTCTCGGCCAACGATGGCATGCGCCGCCTCAGTGTGCAGCGACCATGCAAACCACATGATGTCGCCCTGCAGCGTGTGGTGCCCGGCCGTTGATTTGCGCGGGTCATCATCCGCGATCCGCGCATCCCGCTCGAGCGCCGGCGGCAGGGAATTCGTTGCAAAAAGAAACATTGCGTCCAGATAGTCCGCCGCCACCTGCTTGTCGCTGGCGTCTCCGAAATGTTTCTCGAAGAGACGCGTGAGCAGCCCATCCACTTCCATCACCGCCGGCGCCACTTCAGCTACCCGTACTTCCCGGGAAAAAGCCTCCGCCGTACGCGCCTCGCGGCTCAGCGCCATCCGCGTCCACGCGACAAAAGGAGGCGGGCGCCGGTCCCGCGGCAGAAACCGCGTGAGCAGCCCCGGCTCCTTGTCGTTGCCAAAATAGAAGTGGCCTCGGCTCTCCGGATGGTAGATGTCCCAATATTCCGTCCAGGCATCGAGTTCGTGAAACCACGCGACGTACCGCCCGATCTTCCGTGGGTCTCCAAGTGCCGGCCGCGCCTCCCATCCCGGAGTAGCCATCGCCCTTATGCGCCCGCGCCCGCCACCACCACCCCGCCTTCACCGGCATCCTTGAAGTACGTCTTGATTTCCTTTTGCGCGAAGGGCAGCACGCTCTTCACGACTGCTTCCGCAAGGCCAGGTGCCTTCAGCTGGGTGGCGTCCCGCATTACGCTTATGGCCGCATCAAACTCGGCCATGGCTTCCGGATTCCACCCTGGCACGTGGTGGATCTTGCCGTCTGCCCCGATGTACGTGTAGCCTGCGTCCGATCCTATTCGTCCCAATATGATGATCATCTTCGTTTCTCCTTTTGCCGCCGGGTCTTTCAGACAGAAGCACCGCGGCCTGTTGTCATGACGAAAACGTCACGCGTGAGCTAAATACCTCGATAGTGGCTATCATGTCAAGTAACATTTGCGCTTAATAAGGTAGATTCCCACCCGGACAGCGTCCAGAGGACCGGTTGGAGGTAGGCGGCAGTGCGATGCGTTGTACGCCACCTGCTCCGTACCCCCAGCAGATCGGCGCGGTCGAGTAATTGGGTTCGAATTGGTCCCCGCAAGTCGGCTTGTAGGCAGTGATCTCCGCGCTTGGCATCGATCCTGGACGGATTACGGACTGACCGGAAGTTATTCCGAATGATAAGTCCGTTTTTGGGAAGTTAGCTGCAATTCCAGTCGTATGACGGCGTACTCGGAAACTGGCCCGCAACCCGCCTGCGAGGTTATTTCGCGGGGGAGCCGTTCGAGCCAAACTTCATTGCCAGATCGACCAGCGTCCGCACAGCCACGCCGGTCGCGCCCTTCGCGTTCCACGGCTTCACATCGTCCTGCCAAGCGGTTCCCGCGATGTCGAGATGAATCCACGGCGTGTCGCCGGTGAACTCTTTCAGGAACATGGCTGCGACGATCGCTCCGCCGCCCTTGCCGCTGCCGACGTTTTGGATGTCGGCGATGCCGCTCTTGATCAATTCACGGTAGTCGTCGTCGATCGGTAACGGCCACATTTTTTCGCCCGCCGCTTTCCCACTGGCCAGGAGCTGATCGGTGAACGCCTGGTCGGAGCCGAACACTCCGATATTTATGTTTCCGAGAGCGACCACAACCGCGCCGGTCAGTGTGGCTGCGTCGACCAGGTGCGTGCAGCCAAGCTGCTTCGCGTAGGCGATGCCGTCGGCCAAAACCAGGCGGCCCTCGGCGTCGGTGTTGATGACTTCGATGGATTTTCCGGCCATGGAGATTTGAACGTCGCCGGGCTTTTGCGCGCGTCCGCCGGGCATATTTTCGCTCGACGGGACGACGGCGATTACTTTGCACGACGGCTTCAGAGTGGCGATCGCGCGCATTGCGCCGATCATGGCGGCGCCGCCGCACATGTCGTATTTCATTTTTTCCATGTCATTCGCGGGCTTGATCGAAATTCCGCCGGTGTCAAATGTGATGGCTTTTCCCACCAGGCCCAGAACCGGAGCGCCCGGATTCAATTTTTCGGGGGTGTACGTGATGATGATCATGCGCGGAGGCTCGACGCTTCCTTGCGCGACCGACAGCAGCGCGCCCATTTTCAATTCCGCGATTTTATTTTCATCAAGGATATCGACGGCGAGGCCCGCTTCTCGCGCCATGGCGGCGGCGCGGTCGGCCAGTATGCGCGGAGTCATTCGGTTCGAGGGCTCGTTGCCCAGTTCGCGCGCGAAGTTTTGCGATTCCGCGATGACGCGTCCGCGCGCGAGACCCAGATCGGCAGCGGCGCGCGAGGATTCTTCCCAACCGGCCAGCGCGGCAGCCGTGATTTCGTTCCCGGGCTTTTTGTCGGTCTTGTATTTGTCGGAATCGAAATTCGCGAGGATCATTCCTTCGACGATGGCTTGCGCCGCTGCGGCGCTGCGATCGTTCTCGCGCGCAAGGAAAGTCAGACGCTTCACCTGGCGCGACTTCAGGGTGCGCACCGCGGCGGCGGCGAGCCTTCTGAGCTCAGCCGTTCCGAATTTGTCTTTCTTCCCTGCACCCACGATCAGCAGCCGCTGCGCAGCCAGCCCTTGCGGGTAATACAGAAGGGTCGTGTCCAGCATTTTGCCGGTCAGCTCGCCGGACGCGGCCAGCTTCGTCAGCGCGCCTCCGGAAGCCTCGTCGAGCTGAGCGAGAACGCCCTCGACGGGCTTCTCCTGTTCGAATGCATAGGTCACGAGCGCCTCCGCTTCCAGCTTGGCAAGCGCGCGGGTATCCACCGTGATTTCCATAAGTTCCCTTCTTTGAATGAGATTGCGCCGCCCATCCAAGGGCTGCGCGAAAAATTCAACTCTCTGCAATCAATCCGTAACTTGATTCCGGTCCATTGCTTGCTGCCCTGCTCTTAACGATGACGAAACTGACGCATAGCCTCGCCGACTTCCCGTTTGGCCTCTTTATCGCGTTCTGTCTGGCGGCGGTCCCATTTCTTCTTACCCTGGGCGAGCGCCAATTCGCACTTGGCGATGCCCTCGCGGAAGTAAATACGCAGGGGAACGATAGTGAGACCCTTGGCATCCAGTTTTCGTTCCAATTTGCCGATCTGTTCCTTGCGGAGGAGCAACTTCCTCGACCGGAGGGGGCCGTGGTTATACGGCCCTCCCGGAAGATATTCGCCGATATGGCAATTCACAAGCCAGATTTCGCCGCGGCGGATCACGGCATAGGCGTCCCGGAGGTTGGCCTTGCTCTCGCGGAGAGATTTCACCTCGGTGCCAAGCAACACCATGCCCGCTTCCAGCTTCTCAAGAAGGTGATAATTGTACGAAGCGGCGCGGTTTTGAGCCACAACCAACTCAGCCAGTTTTTCTTGTTTTTTGGGCGGTTTAGCCACAGCGAGCTATCTTAGCTGCCTGCTATTGCCAGAATCAAGTTCGCACCTTGTTCGGGTTTTGTGCGAGTGCTAGACTTACGCGATGATAACGCACCGAGTGGAGCGCGGATGAACCTTCGGAATTTGTGTGGATTGGTCCTGATGGCGGCCGTGCTCCTGACGGGATGCCCCAGGGCCAGCCAGGAGACCAGTGCAGGCGCAAAGGCGGAATCGCTGAAGGATTATGATACCGCCCTCGACGATTACAACAAGGCGCTCCAAGCCTCTCCAAACAACACGGAATATAAACTGAAGGCGGCGAGGGCGCGTTTTGAAGCCGCCCAGTGGCACGTCGACCAGGGACGCCGTTTCCGGGATCAAGCCAACCTGGACCTGGCGCTTGCGGAGTTCCGCAAGGCGCAGATGATCGATCCGTCCAGCGCCGTGGCGCAGCAAGAAGTGAAAGCCACGATGGATTTGATCAACGTCAGGCAAGGGACCACGCAAAATGCGGCTCCCGCTTCGGAAGAACCAAAGCTCATGTCCGGACCGCCCGTGGTCCAGCCCCTTTCGCGCGCCCCGATCAACATGAAGGCCACGAACGACTCAAAGGCGGTTTTTGAGGCCATCGGGAAGCTGGCCGGGCTGACCGTCATCTTCGATCCGGATTTCACCTCGCGGCGAATTTCCGTCGAGCTGACCAACGTAACGCTCGAGCAGGCGCTGAACATCTCCGCGCTGCAGAGCAAGGCATTCTGGCGGCCGGTGACCTCCAATATTATTTTCGTGGTGCCCGACCAGCCGCAGAAGCGCAAGGACTACGAAGAAGAAGTCGTAAAGACATTTTATCTGCGCAATACCGTCCTGCCGCAGGAACTCACGGAAATTGTAACCAGCATCCGGCAACTGCTGGATTTGCGGCGCGTGCAGCAGATCAACGCGCAGAACGCCATCGTGATCCGCGACACTCCGGACCGCGTCCTGCTCGCGGGAAAAATTATCGATGACATCGACAAGGCGAAGCCGGAAGTCGTGATTCAGGTGGCCGTCATGGAAGCGCGGCGCGACCGTCTGCGCAATATCGGAATCACGCCGCCGACGAGCATCTCGGCGTCGTTCGCGAATCCCGGCACGACGACCGCGAGTTCCTCGTCCGCAACATCGACGACAACGAACGGCGCGGCCACGATTAGCCAGCTGATCAACAATCCTAATATATTCAGCCAGGGTTACAGCGTGACGATGCCGAGCGCGACGGCGAATTTTCTGATGACGGATACATCGACGCAAATCCTCGACGATCCTGAAATTCGCGTCGTCGACGGGCAAACCGCCAAGCTCCGCATCGGCGACCGTATCCCCGTGGCCACGGGCAGCTTCCAGGCCGGGATCGGCACGAGCGGCACCGGCGCGCTCAATCCTTTGGTGAACACGCAGTTTCAGTATCTCGACGTGGGCGTGAACGTGGACGTGACGCCGCGTATCCACCCCGACCACGAAATCAGCATGAAAGTGAATATCGTGGTTTCGTCGCAGACCGGTTCCACCAATATCGGCGGGATCAACCAGCCGATTATCAGCCAGCGCAGCATCGAGCATGACATCCGCCTCAAGGACGGGGAAGTCAATGTCCTTGGCGGGCTGATCGAGCAAACCGATACGAACACAATCAACGGGATCCCCGGCCTGGGAAAGATTCCCTTCTTCCGGAATTTCTTTTCTGATAACACGGTCGATCACGAAAAGGATGAAATCCTGATCGTCCTGATTCCTCACATTGTGCGAATTCCTTCGATCTCCGCCGAGAACTTGCGCAGCATCGCGTCTGGAACGGACACCAACGCCGAGGTGCGGTTGGCGGATGCAGTCATGTCGCCTGATCTGCCGAAGGCGCAGGCTGCGCCTGTTCCTCAAGCGGCTCCCGCAGCGGTTATGGCGCCCGCGTCGGCGAATGCGCCGGCTTCGCAAAATGCAACGTTGCAATTCGAGCCTGTGACGGCCGCTTTGAAACCGGGCGAAACGACCACGATCGGCGTCACCGTTCAAAACGTCCAGGACCTGTACTCCATCCCCATGCTCTTGCAATTTAATCCGGCCGTAATTTCCATCGAGGACGTTCGCCAGGGCGGATTCCTCTCGGGCGGAACGCAGGAAGTCGCCATCGTGGAGCGCGTGGATAAGGAGCGGGGGCAGGCCATTATCTCGGCGACTCGCATGCCGAACACGCCCGGAGTGAGCGGATCGGGCACGCTGGTAGGAATCGTCGTGAAGGGCCTTGCACCGGGAAACTCGCAGCTTTCGATTGTGCAGGTGAACGCGAAAGATTCCCAGCAGCGGCCGATCCAGGTTGTCACCGGCGAAGCCACCGTCAAAGTGCAATAAATCAGAGGGCCAGATTACATGCGCCGACAGACATCATTTCCGCGCGCCAGAAGGACCGGGGTTGCGGGAATGACTCTGCTTGAACTCATCCTCACAACCGGGATTCTACTGGTCCTCTCCACGGCCGCGATTCCCATGTTTCGAATAACGATCCAGCACCGCAAAGAATCGGAATTGCGCTACGATTTGCGGGAGATGCGAAATGCGATCGATCGTTACAAGGATGACGCCGACAAGAATTTAATCCGCACGGAAGTCGGCAGCCAGAACTATCCTCCTGATCTGCAGACCCTCGTCGATGGCGTGACGGTGGGGGCCGGGGGAGGCGGGGCAGGCGGGATCAGCGCCTCGGCGCTGGCTGGAGCAAGCAATACCACCCAGTTTGGATCCGCCGGGACGCCGCAACTGGGAGCTGGACAGGCAGGAGGGACTTCACCATTCGGCCCGGGCGCGGCGGGCGGCATCCCGTCCATCGGGTCAACCGGCAACGCTGGCCTGGGCATGTCGGGCACGCCCACCAAGGTGCGCTATCTGAGGAAAATTCCTGTGGACCCGATGACCGGTAAACCTGACTGGGGTCTGCGCTCCGTGCAAGACGACCCGGATTCCACCAGTTGGGGCGGAAGCAATGTCTTCGACGTTTATTCTCAATCCCAGGCGACGGCGACCGACGGCACGAAATACTCCGACTGGTAGTGAGCGAATGAAATTCATCCACATCACGGGCTTCCGTTCGCGAAACTTATGGCGCCGCACTCCGTCCGCTCGGCGACGCTTGCTTGCGGCCGGATTCTCTTTGCTCGAAATGATGATCGTCGTCACGATCATGTTGATTCTGGCGGGCATCGCGGCGACAAGATATGAGAGATCGGTCGTGCGCGCCAGAGAAGCCACGCTCAAGCAGGATCTGTTCATCATGCGGAATGCGATTCAGCAATACACCCTCGATAAAGAGGCCGGCCCTTCGTCGCTCGACGATCTGGTTCCGAAATACATGTCGTCCATTCCCACTGACCCCATCACGCGCAACAAGGATTGGCACACGGAATCCGAGCAGGTACTGCTCGATCCTTTGCAGACCTCGCCGGGGATTACCGACGTCCACTCCGCTTCCGATCAGGTCTCTCCGTTTGAGGCTACGCCGTACAATACCTGGTAATCGAGAAGCCGTAATTGCCCACGTTAAGCGGATTCTTCGGCCTGATTCCAATCCGGCAGCGATCTGTTTCCGCACAAGACTTCGGCGGCCCAGCGTCCTAGATACACCGATTGCGCGACTCCGTGCCCGCTGAAAGCACCGAGCACGACTGTATGCGGACTTCGGGGATGCTGTGCAAAGACCGGACGCCATTGGTTCGCAATCAGGATCGGCCCGCCCCAGCGGTTCGCGAAGCGCACACTTTGCAGCGCCGGGTGCAGCGCGCGGACGCGGGATTCGAGACGGACGATGAGCTCCGCGGATTTCCCTGACTCGACATCCAGGCCTGCGAGTTCGCGCCAATCATTCATGTGGACCAGCCCGCCTCCGAAGATGACGCCGCCCGTGCGCAGGATTCTCCCCCACAAATACGGAAAATCGATTGTGTAGAATGGCCTTTCAGACGCCAGCCCCAGGCTCTCGAGTTGAGCGGCGGCGAGAGGTTCGGTTGCAACGGCGAGCGTGAATTTCGTTTGCCCTCGGCTGGCAAGATCGCTCAGTTCGAGAGACATTCCATTCGTCGCAACGAGGACCTTGCGCGCGCGAAGTTGTCCGCCGGAAAAATGCAGGCGCACAGGATCTGCAAATTCAATTTCCTCGACAGGTACATTTTCGAAAATTTGCGCCCCGCTCTTTTCCGCCGCGCGCGCCAGACCGCTTACCATTTTTCCCGCATCGATCATTCCGCCGGGCACTTTCTTCACCGCGCGAACCAACCCGGAATCCGACCAGGAAATAGGCGAATCGGGCAGCCCACCGCTTCGGCCTATCTCGTAGACTCCGGGAAGAGCGAGATCGCAATCGACCGCGAGTTCCTTCAGGATTGACGTGAACCCGGCCAGCACATCCCCCAGGCCGGGAAGATCGCCGGCAGCCGTCTCCGCCAGCACCATACCGCCGGTGTGGCCGCTCGAACCTGCTCCGATCGATTCGGATTCGAATAGAACTACGCTCTTATCGGGCGCGAATCGCCGCAGCCACGCAGCGGCCGACAATCCTGAGAGACCTCCTCCAATGATTGCGAAGTCAGCCTCGGCGGGTATGGCGGCGGCCGCGGGCTGAAAATCAATGGACCAGGGAGAATTGCCCCAGCGGGGATGGGAAACAGGTTGCGCCAAGCGCTATCTCCTACACAAACCAGAATACCGCAGTCTTAATCGTGTGCGTTGCCTGGAACGAACTTTATGAGGGTTGAACCCGGGAAAATCATCTTACGATTCTTCGTCCATTGAAATCGCTGGGGTCTTAGTGAAAGCTCACTCGCCTAGACTGAGGGCCAGACCAGTAAACCGCCGCTGGAACCCGTCAAAATGTCCGAAGATAGGAGAGGCGGTGTTGTTGAAGACGTCATGGGGATTCTGGCGATTCGTGATGTCCAGCGAATAAACTCCAACCCGGATTTTCCGCACCTTGCCTGAGGGACGCTCTTTGAACGGAATGTGGATCGGAAAGTCGCGGTACACTTTTACATCGAGCGAAAAATAAGTCTCGAAGCGGAGACTATTGGGGACGCCCACGTAGTTCTGCAAGACATCCACATTCGAATAAGGAAAGCCGGAGTGCATGTCGGCGACGGGGCTAAACACCAGGCTCCAAAATGGAACATGAACAAAACCCCAGACCAGCAGGCGGTTCGGAATATCGGAGGGTTGAACACCATAAACATTCGGGCGGATCACAGGGACTTGGAAAGGGATAAATGTATCCGAGAGCGTATTGAGGTCGCCGCGCGCGCGGCTCCAGGAATACGATACGTTGACTTCGCCCTTTTGGCTCGGGCTGTAACGAGCGGTGGCTTGCGCCTGGCGATAATGCGCAGTTCCGGTGTTCTCCAGCGCCATCAATCCAGTTGTTGCGCCTATGCCGGCCGGAGGGAGAATCGGATTCACCAGGAACAGATCGTCTGTGTGAGTCTCATAGTAGCCGACACGAAGGGTGATATTCTTCCGTACTGCAGTTTCGCTTTCGATATTCCAGGTGAAAGTCCGGGGACTGTTGCCAACATCTTCCGGACTTGTGGAATTCGCGAGGGATCCACCCGGAAGATAAACATTCTGCAATGTGATGGTGCTGCCCGCGTAGGGGCTGGGTGCGCTGGGGGAAAAGGCGAGCGAGCGAGTTTGATTGTCGGCAAAGTCCTGGGCGAGCAATGGAACATGGCTGTAGATCAACCCGGCGCCGGCGCGGAGGACCGTCTTCCAACTCGGAATGGAATACGCCAGGCCCGCGCGGGGCGCAAAAGCTGCGTCGAGGCCGATGGTTTGGGTGCTCAAGCGCGCGCCGAGGGTGAGAGACAGGGTCTTCGTCACCGTCCAGTGGTCCTCGCCATATTCTGAGATTTCCGTGTCGGAGCCTTGCAGCGCGCCGGATCCTAGAAACGAGATTTGCTGGTCGGGCGTGCACAAGTCGGCGAATAGTTCGGCCGGCGTGCAACTCTCTGCCAGAATGTTGATCGGCTGGGATACGGTGCTCCCGGTGAATGTCCTGTAAAGGAAGTCGAATCCAAACCGGATATCATGGTGGCCGAGCCACGATTTGGAGGGGAGCTGCAGGACCGGAAGGGCTTCGACCTGGTTTGCATTCCGCGAGGATATATTGAAATAATTTCCGCCCCAACCCTCGGGATTCATCGTCATTTGTTGCGGGCCCTGTCCGTGGGCGTCCGTGTAAAAATTCGTGTAGCGGACGACCGTGGTCAACACCATTCCGGAATCGAACTGGTAAGCATCCGAAAATCCCAACGACCCACCGCGGCGGCGAAAATTCACCGAAGCGGATTGGGGGATGAGCGAATCGATATTTGCAAATAGGTTGCTGGATTGAAAAAGATTCAGGTTGAAGTTGATCAAATGCTTTGGCGAGAGAATCCACTGTAAATTCGAAAACGAGTCAAAGGCGTAGACGTACGTTTCATTGAAGGGCCAGGTCAGTCCGTGGATGGGATCCCGGCGAAATTCGTAACTAAGGTACTGGGAGAAATTGAGCTTGTCCTTCACGATCGGGCCTCCCACCTCGAAGCGCGGGGTCATATTTGCTATACCAACCAGACTGTCATTTTTCCCGCGGAAAGATGGAAGGAAATCGAGAAACTTGTAATTCCACAACGGCGAAGGAGGCTTGATGTCGATCCGCGTCAATCCCGCGGAAAATCCGCCGTAGGCCACGCTGTCCGGCGTATTGAAAACCTGGATGGACTGAATGGCGTCGACCGGCACGGGAATCGCGAAACTTCCCGCCACCGGATCCACATTCTCCGCCCCGTCCACGAGCAACATGCCTTGGCTTTCCGCCTGCCCGTTGAAATTCAATCTTCCTTCTTGCGTCTTGATGACGCTCGGGCTTACGGAAAGCGCCTCGGTGAATTTACCGGTGCGAAGGGGCAGGGTCTCGAGTTGTTGCTCGCTGACCGTTGCGGTCGCGCTGACGCTCTCCGTCGCAATCTCGGTCGCTTCGCCTTTGACTTCGACGGTTTCCTCGACCAAATTCAGTTGCAAACCGGCGTCCTGAACCGCGTCCTGGCCGGCAACGAGCGCCACCGTCGCGGACCACGGTTTGAAGCCCTCGACTGTAACTTCCAGCTTGTAACTCCCCGGCACCAAGCGAGCGAATTCAAAACGCCCTTCCGTGTCCGAGACCGCTTCCTGCGAAGTGACAGCAGGCGCCGGCCCGGTCAGTTTCACGGTAATCGCGGAGAGGTTGTTGCTCACACCTTGGCTCGACGCGACGCTCACCCTGCCCGAGATGGTTGCGGTTGAAGCCTGGGGACTCGGATCGCCCGCGCGCGCGAATCCGGGAGCCGCGCAAACCAACGCGGAGAGCAACAAAGCCCCACAGAAAATCCACTGAGCTAACTTTGGCTTGCTTTGCTGCATCTTCAACAACACGCTCCCCAACCTCGCACTCGCCATACTCCGTTGATCACGTGTTAGATGGAATTGCCCGGCGGATGGTACATCCCGACGGCCTGCAGTTTTGACTGCCTTTGCGCCATCCCCGGATTGGCCGCATGAACCAGAAAAGAAGAGACTTCGTCTGATGCGTTTCGCGGACAATTTCTATCTTCGCTCGTTTTGACTCCCAGGCCTAACATAAGGTTGTATCCGCTTTTGCAAAGGGTTACCCGTCGGTAGGCTCGCAAAGCACCCTGAGTGGACCGAAAGATGGTTCGCTCCTCCAACGCCGATCACAAGTTGTGCGCAAGAAAATCGAGTAGCTGAGAAACGATGAAGTCGTTGGGCGTCGCCCCGCTACAGGAGAACTTTCCGGGTGAGATGTCCTCACACGCCGGCTCTCCCTTTTTACCGGTGACCGGGGTTACCGGGAACCAGAAGTGGTCCGTCTTGGGAACCGGCACTGCGGTCACAGTCACGCCCGCATCGCGGAGGGCCTGAACAAACACGACGGATTGGCCGGCCGGGGGCACGATCGGGTCCGCCATCCCCCACGCCAAAAACCAGGGTATGTTGGCTCCCGCGTTTGGCGTCGCCACGCTGCCGAAACTCGCGGCGGCCTCGCGAATATAGTTGAGCGCCGAAGTTTCAAAGTACGCGCCGGACATCTGGTTTGGCGTTCCTCCGATGAACTGTTCGAGGTTCTTGGGGCTGTTCGCAATTCCGGACTCATATTTCTGCTGAGCCGTCATGTCGTATACGCCATAAATCGGCATGGCCGCCTTGACCTTTGTGCTGGCGGAGGCGTACGCATCCTTTGGGTAGCGATTGGCGAACTGCGGAAAGTCTTGCGTGACCGCAACCAGGGTTGCGAGCGACGCGCCCGCGGAATCACCGCCGACGCCGATACGATCCGGATCGATGCCCAGCGCTGCGGCATTGCCTCGCAAGTATTGCACCGCGGCCTTGCAATCCAGCAGGGCTTGCGGCCAGGTCGTCTGAGTTGGGGTGGAGAGCCGATAGTCGATGGCGAACACAACATATCCTCGCGCAGCCAGGTAGGGCCCCCAGGTGTTCCCGTAACCAGCTTTTGACCCTCGCGAGAACCCCCCACCGTGGATAAAGAGCATCGCTGGATGCGACCCGCCGCTCGCGGGCAGATATAGATCTCCGAGCAAGGACACGCTGTCGTGGACAGCGTACTCGACATTTGTCTTAGTCTGCACGCCGCCCTGTCCCCACGCAGTTCCAGCAGCGAATGCAAGGAGAAGAGTCGCGATCAAAGTGCGTTTCATTCTTTCCTCCGGTACTGAGCTTTGTGATTCCTTTTCCGAAACCGGCCAATTACTTCGTCCAAGCATCACTCATCGTTTGGATTCCCGTACGAATTGGGCCGCATGGATGACATAACGCGAACGAACATTTGCGCTGGGGCAGAGTATACCGGAATTTCCGATTTTCACCTCGCGGGCCGCGTTGACACTCTGCGCCGGGCTTGATATGTTTCCACGTCTATCGAACAAGCATCGGATGCACGGGTACTCTCGACGATTCTTGTTGTTGCCTGGCACTTTCCGTCATTCAAATTCAAGAAAGAAGGATTTCATGAAAATTGACATCTTCTGCCATATTGTTCCGCAAAATTACTACGACCGCATGCTGAAATTGCCGGAAACCGGGACAACGATCAAGAAACGCACGGCCAACATCCCGGCCATGGTAAACCTCGAAGCTCGTTTCCGCTTCATGGACCGTTTTGCGGAATACTGCCAGGTGGTGAGCATGGCCGCGCCTCCGATCGAAGCGATGGGTGACACAAAACTCTCGCCGGAGCTCGCTCAGATCGCGAACGACGGCATGGCCGAATTGGTCGTGAAGCATCCCGACCGGTTCCCTGGATTCGTGGGGGCGCTGCCGATGAATAATCCCGCGGCCGCGGTGGAAGAAATCGATCGCGCAGTCTTGAAATTGGGAGCTGTCGGGTTTCAAATCTATTCGAACGTGAATGGGCGCCCTCTGGATGAACCGGATTTCCTGCCGATCTTCGAAAAGATTGCGGAACGCAACGTGCCGATCTGGCTTCACCCGAGCAGGTCATCCAATTTCGCAGACTACGTAACCGAGAAGAAATCCAAATTCGAACTTTGGTGGGTGTTTGGGTGGCCGTATGAAACTTCGGTTGCCATGGGCCGCATTCTATTTGCAGGCTATTTTGACCGTTTCCCCGAACTTAAGATTATCTCGCACCACCTGGGCGCCATGGTTCCCTACTTTTCCGGACGAACGGGCGCAGGCCTCGATCAGCTGGGGGCTCGGACGGAAGAAGAGGATTTGGCCATGGTCGGGCGGAAACTCAAGAAGCGGCCGCAGGATTATTTCAAAATGTTTTATGCCGATACGGCGACGTTTGGTTCGCTTCCAGCATTGCGGTGCGGGCTGGAATTCTTCGGGGCCGATCAAGTCCTGTTCGCGTCCGATTCGCCATTCGATCCGGAGAAGGGGCCGGGATACATTCGCGAGACGATTCGCTGCGTCGAGGGCGTCGAGATGTCGGCCGCGGATCGCCATAAAATTTACGAGGGGAATGCGCGGAAGTTGATGAGGCTCAAGCTGGCGTAACACGCCGGTGCGATCTTGACCAGATGTTTCGCCGCGATATAAGCGGCGAAAGACCCCGCCTCTGAAGAGGCGGGCTACAGCAGATCGGGTGTTTTTGTTGTAGCCCGGGTCTTCAGACCCGGGGTTTCTCGGATTGTTGGCTCCAGCTTATTCGGTGATCAATTTCTCGGGTGGCTCAGGAAGCCAAAAACTTGCGATGAAACCGGCCGCGTAGGCGAGGAATCCAACGATTCCGGCGGCGTAGCCGAGTTGCCGCGTGGCGGTGCCGCCCGGCATGTACGTCACAATGCTGGTCGTGATCAGGGCGGCGGATGTTCCCAGCATCCGGCCTCCTACATTGGCCGCAAAACTTTCGCCGGTGCCGCGTAGGTGCGTCGGATAAAGCGTCGGCAAATAATTCCCCCAAAAACTGAATTGGGCGACGGACACAAGGCCAAGAACGAAAATTCCCCAGGCTGGGATTGCCGTATCCCGCATGGCTGGAAGCAATACAACCAGCGGGATCAACAGCAGCCCGGGAATCTGAAAAATGTGAAGCAGGCGCTTTCGGCTAAGAATAAAAATGGCGAGACCCGCCATCACAATACGCCCAAACAGACTCCCAACTTCCTGAACTCCCTGCAATGCGCTCACAATCTTCTGCTGGTCCGCGTGAGCCAGAATTTTGACCTCGGGAGCGCCCGGAATGATACGGGCAAAATGCTGCAACATCCCGAAGGAAGCCGCATAGGCGCAGGCCATCATGAAGCAACTCAAGAGTGCCGTCTTGCGAAATTCCGGGTGAAATAATTCCAGGATGCTGGGCCGCTGGAGCGTGCCTTCTTCCCTTTTCTTTTGCCAGATAGGCGATTCGGGCAAGAAAGGGCGGACGATGAGAAGTGGAAGGGCTGGAAGAATTCCCCACAAGATCGTGTAGCGCCAGGCTTCATGGCCGCCATGAATCGCGGGGAGCAAAGGGCCAATCGACAGACTCAAGTAACTCGCGCCGCTCATCAGGATTCCGCCGGTGGAAGCAAAAATCTGCGTAGCCCCAAGAATAGTTTCCCTTTGATCTCTTTCCGGAAACAATTCGGCCAACCACGCAGTCGCGGCGACGAATTCGACCGATACGCCGACAAACGTGATGCAGCGATAGATCAGCAATTGCAGAGCGGAGGATGAATAGCCCGTAGCCAGGGTGGAAGAACAGGACAGCAGGATGCTCCAAATCAAGACGCGGCGGCGGCCGAACCGATCGATCAGGTATCCGCCCAGCAAGCCGAATATGCCGCCGGCAATGGCGGGAATGTAGAACATGAATCCGATCCAGTGATTGAACTCCGCGCTTCCAGGCTTGGCCGTGAGGAATTCGGTCAAGGCCGGTTGGACGGTGAGCGTGAGGGCTAACAATTCGTAGGTGTCAAATGCGAAACCAAAGCAAGCCACGCCGCAGATGACCCAATCGATCGGGGTGAGACGACGGGATTTGGCCTGTGCCGTGGACAAGATCGCCTGCTTTCTGCAAAGCACACAGTATTTGACTCACACAATTTCCCAACGCGAAGAAGGAATGGCCGCGGGAACGTACCAGACATCCAAGTTTACTGTCAATCGGCACTGCTTTCCTATCCCGAAGGAGGGATACAGTTTCGGCCGAAAGAGGTAAAATCGAATTGGGCGCAAGGCTGGGGAGTCACTTCACGACTTCCTGAGGGGCGGGCGCGCAATTGCTAATTCGGAAAGGCAACCTCTTCGTCCATGAGTGGCTCCAATTCTGCAGGACCAAAGATTTTCACCACAGAGGACACAGAGGGCACGGAGAAAATCCATGGGAGAGCAAGTTATGGCAGACATTTCATCCCAACCCAACGCAAGTCAGCGACGACGAACGGCTATTGTTTTATTTACGTGTTTAATTGTTGCCTGCGGGTTCCTACCGCTGGCCGCAAAGCAACAGGGGCCATCGACCTCCTCGGATGGCGCTGCAGCGCAAAAGGGAACCCTCGGGCCGCCGACGATGCCGATCGAGGAAATCATCCAGAAATTCTCGGCGCGAGAAGCGGAGTTTAAGATCGAGCGCGACAATTTCACGTACACGCAGACCTTTACGATCCAGACGCTCGATACGAGCGGACGGCCCGACGGGGAATACACGATGACCAGTGAAATCGTGTTCACACCTGCGGGCAAACGGTTCGAGAGAGTGACGAACGCCCCTGCGCCCACGCTCGAGCGTATTTCGCTGTCACAGCAGGATCTGGACGACCTTGAGCACGTGCAGC
>DATNIO010000093.1:0-67502 GCA_035604385.1 Verrucomicrobiia bacterium
CCCTGGCTCACCATCTCGGGAAGATCCCTGTTTGTGGCGGCGACTACACGAACGCTTAGTTTGCGAACCACCGGAGATCCCACCCGCTGCAACTCCTGGTTTTGCAACACACGCAGCAGTTTTGCCTGCAGCGGCAACGGCATTTCACCAATTTCGTCCAACAGGACTACACCGCCTTCGGCATACTCAAAAACCCCCACCTTATCTTGATGCGCACCCGTAAATGCACCCTTTACATGGCCGAACAATTCGCTCTCGGCCAACGTCTCCGAGATCGAAGAGCAGTTCAGGGCGACAAAATTCCCCTTCTGTCCGGGACTTAAGCGGTGCAATGCTCTGGCAACCAGTTCCTTACCCACTCCGGTCGGCCCGGTGACGAGGACACTGCGGAAATGCGGAGCGATTCGACGGATCTGCGAAACGAGTTCCAGCATGAGAGGGCTGCGGCCGATCATCCCGTCAAACTCGAAATTCTCAAGAAGTTCATTTTCCAGCTTCAGGCTGCGCTGCCGGTGTTTTGAATCCTCTTTGATTTGATTGATTTTCCCTCGGAGCCTCTCGGGAGTAAATGGCTTGGGAAAGTAGTCGGCGGCGCCTTTTTGAATCGCTTCCACCGCGGATTCCGTCGAGTAAAAGCCCGTCATCAAGATGACGTCGATGCCCGGATCGAATTCCAGGATCTGTTGCAGCACCTCCATCCCCTCGACACCCGGCATGACCAGATCGAGAAGGACGATTTGCGGACGCGTTCGGCGGATAAGCTCCAAACCATCCTGCGCGTCCGTCGCGGAATGAATTTCAAGGCCCTCGTCCGCCAAAATAAATCGCGCGAATTTGATGTTCGCGGGATCGTCGTCGATGACTACGAGTATCATGTTCGATTACTTCTTTCCTTTCGCGGGGATTCGACTCTCCCGCTGCATACACTCACTTATCCGGCAACGCCGATCGTGACTTCTTCCACCCGCCGCGTTAGTTCGTCACTCGTAAAAGGCTTCTGAAGGATCGTGATTCCGGGTCCTGCGATCCCGTGTCTGGCTATTACCCCGTCGGGATAGCCAGACATGTAAAGGACTCTCATCTCCGGGCGCTGGGATGACAGCGTCTCGGCCAATGCCCACCCGCTCATGCCGGGCATGACGATGTCCGTCAAAAGCAAATCAATAGGGCTTTCTGTTCGCTCGGCCATTTCGATCGCTTGCAAACCATTTTCAGCTTCAAGGACTGTGAGACCCACCTCCGTGAGCATCTTCCGAGTTAGCTTGCGAAGAGTTCGTTCGTCTTCGACAAGCAGAACGGTCCGATGTTCCAGTATGGTCTTTCCTGACGGCTCGACTACGTGTATCTTTTCCGCGGTTTCAGAAACCCGAGGGAGATAAATCCTGAAGGTTGCGCCTTTTCCTGGCGAGCTTTCGACCGCAATTTCGCCGCCGCTCTGCTTGACGACTCCGTAAACCGTCGCGAGTCCCAATCCAGTGCCTTGCCCCTTGGTGGTAAAGAACGGTTCAAAGATGTGGGATTGCAACTCGGCGTCCATCCCGCATCCGGTGTCCGTGACTTTCAGCATGACGTAAGACCCCGGTGCGATCGTGCAGGCTAGAGTGTGATTTGATTCGTCCAGTTCGACGTCTGCGATTTCGATCGTAATCGTCCCGCCTTGCGGCATGGCGTCCCGCGCGTTGACGGCGAGATTTAAGATCACCCGTTCAATCTGGCCCCTGTCTGCCTTCACCATTCCCATTTGTTGGACCGAAACAATATCCAGTGTGATGTCCTCACCAATCAGCCGTTCCAGCATCTTGGCTGCTTCGGCCACAATCGTTTTCAGATCGAGGATCTGCGGCTCGAACACTTGTTTCCGGCTGAAGGCCAGGAGTTGCTGGGTGAGGGAAGCCGCTCGTTTGCCGGCATTTTGGATTTCGTCGACCGCCTCGCGGTACGGGTCATCCGGTGGGATCCGCTTCTGCAGTTCCGAGGTGTAACCCAGGATCACTCCCAACAGGTTGTTGAAGTCATGGGCGACCCCGCCGGATAACTTTCCGATGGCTTCGAGCTTTTCGGAAAGAAGAAGCTTTTTCTCCAGATCTTTGCGTTCCGTTACATCGCGATTCACGATGACCAGCTTTTCAACTCCCCCGCCACTGCTTTTAATGACGCTGGCTGTGGATTCCAAGGGGACCCAGTGCCCGTCTTTGTGCCGAATGCGGTATTCGAGACTCCGCCCCACTCCCGACCGTTGGGCTTCGATGGCTGCCTCTATGACCTTTTGGCGGTCGTCTGGGTGAACTTGCTCGATGCCTTTTGACTGTCGTAATTCCTCGGGAGAGTATCCGAGCAATCTCTGATAGGAGGGGCTGTTATAAAGACGGTTGCCGCTCCCATCCACAACGGCAATCATGTCCGCCGCATTTTCGGTGATCAATCGAAAGAGTTCTTCCCGTTCCGCAATTTGCTTGCGAGCCCGGAAGAGTTGAACCTGCTGAAATATGACGTAAAGATCGAACAGCAGGACCAGGCCCACCAGGGCGCGCACAGCCACCTCAGCGTCGACCGAATAGGGACCCATCCCCGGAATAAGCGCCGGGAGCACAAAGGACACAATTCCGAACGTCAATAGAAGGGTGACCAGAATGCCCGTCGAAGCCAGCCACCACTGACGGCCTTCCGTACGTCGCCAGTTCTCCGGATTGGAACCCGAAGGGGCCGCCCGAAATGTTGAGGAAAGCCTCATCCTGGATTCTTTCAGCGTGAGTTCAATGCGTTTACGCTTGCTCTATACAATTTTGCACCAGGTTGGAAAACGGCAGTGCCGGCATTCGAGGCGGCGTGCCTTTGAAGTTATCGACTCGAGAAGGATTTCCAAATCGTGCTTAGTCGAGGATCAAGGACGGTTCGATAATTCCTTTTATGCCGGGATGGGATGCCGGTAGAGGCTTCGCATGATTGAAAAAGTGGAGCGATGTCTTGCCAGATGGAATGCGCTATATCCCGCGCAATTGGGCCGCGCAGTCCATGTTGCGTTCGAGGTGCTGACCTACGAGGACCGCCGCATAACGCGAGCACATAGCCATCTCCGCCTCCGCCCATCCGGTTAGCGAGGGAATCAGACGCCCGATCTCTTCGACGATTGAATAGTAGGCCCGAAGTGTCCGGTAGCCGCCGCCGGAGCCCGTTAGCTCGGGCGTCAAATCGTGAACGCTCAGAATGGCTCGGAAGTCACGCGACGTCACCGAAGCCGCCGGGATGCCTGCCGCGACCTTTACGCGGTCCGAGATTTGCCGGTTCGCGGTGTTCGCAATGCTCGCGCGCCAATAATAAAGCCCAAATTGGCCGAGCGCGACCATCGAAAAGCAGGATATGATTGCAGCGATCACCTGGCCCGAACCTCCTCTTGCGTCCTATTCCTACGGAGCAGGATCGTGTTTTGCTCCTCGCTGACCATTCCTCGTCTCCGGTTTGTCTGGACCATCACTGGCAATTGCCCATTCTCACGCGCGTATTGGCATCCGATCTTGCACGTGCGATCTCCTGTTAAATTTTGAATCAGGGTGGTGTGGTGTCCAGTCGTCCGGTGGAAACGTGATATGCCAAAATTCCGGCTGGGGCTCCAGGAAACGGACTTTCACAGAGGCGCATCCGTCATCAAAAGGCCCAATATGCGCGACGATGCAGAACGTTTGTTGGCCCGTTTTTGCCTGGAATAAGCTGAGGCGTTGACCCTTTCGAACTGCTTTCCGCATTTGAAGGAGCCCGCCTTCAGCATTTACGGCGATTGTGAAGCTTTCTTCTTCGAACGGTATTTCGTCGTTCATTTTTCCCGAGACGCTTAAGGGGATTCTCGCGAGAACGCGCTGAGTTCTCCGGAGTAACGGCAATTCAGTTTTTTCGGTTTCGATGAACATGTAGCGCGCTCCCTCCCGCCAGATTCTCTTGCGTAGTGCTCAGTTCCATTCCGGGCCTACGATCCGTACATCCAATTGAAGTGGGGGAGAAAGGCGTTTTGCCCTTCTCCCCCAGGTGAGCTGCTTCCAGGAACTAGCCGCCGATCGGCGTGTCGGTGGCGCCAGCGGTGGTGCCATCGGTTCTCTGGCGAATCACACCGCTCTGGTCCGTGAAGAAGGTCCGCTGACCGGTCACGTTTTGAGTGGTCGGGTTGGCGATAATTGTGTACGCATAGACGGTGCCATTCGCGGCTGCCGCGCCTGCCTTATACGTGAAGGCATACCCGCTCTTGATCGGAGCGGCGACGCCAAGCAGGTTGTCAACCAGGTCCGCTGCGGTGGAAGACGGCGTGGTCGAGGGGCCCAGTGTAGATAGGTTCGTGGCGGGGGCAGTTATGTAGGTAGTCTCGTAAGCCACGATCGATGTGTTATACGTGCGAAGCGAGGCGACGGCAGAGGCCTCATTGGCCGCCATCTTGGAACGCAGCAGGTTAGGGATGGCGATGGCCGCGATGATCAAAATGATCGCGACGACGATCAACAATTCGATGAGTGAAAAACCCTTCTGTTTGTTACGCATCAATTTTGCTCCTCAGAAGATTCCGTTAGTTGACTCCGACATCGGGGCCTGCACTAAGACAATGCACGCGGCTCGCCTTTTGCCGACTTGGCAACCTCCCTGGAATCAGTAAGTTACAATCGGTCGAAAATGGTGAGTAAACGCCACTGTCCAGCTGACGCATAGGTTGTACGTGTGGAATACAATGAGTAGAAAGCGGGGGAACCCCTTCATCTGCCTGCTGCTGCCTGAGGAATTACGATGAGAACTATAGCCGGTCCCAGATAGGTCGTGATAATCGGAATGTGGCGACAGACGATTGCACGTCTATGAGGAACTCAAGCCTTAGAGGCATAGTCCAACTCAGTTACCGCTAATCCTTCGACCGTCGCTCATGCCTTCAATTGACGCGCGATGAACGCCTTGACCATCTCCTGCGCCCGGTCGGTTAGCGGCCCGGGGTTGGCGACCCACTCGTGCTCGGCCCCTTCGAACAGCTGCCATTGGATGTCGCCGCCAGCCGCCTTGTAGGACGCGACGAACTTTTCCTGAATCTCCGGCAGCACATTGTCGTCAAGCGAGCCTCCCATGATCAGGAACGGCACGAGCGTGACTTTCTCGTGGCGGTCGAGGATCTCCTGTGGATTCGATTCGTGGATGGTGTCCCACGGGTTGAAGAAGAGAGTGTGGTTCTTCATCATGCCGTCGCGCTTCAGCTTCTCCGCATTCTTGTAACGCGCGAGCGGATCGCTGACCGGCGACCGCATCGCAGCGTAAGCCACAGTAGCATCGACCTGCGGCGCTTCGGGAAGTGGAATGGCGTTGTAACGTGGATCGTGCGGGCGCATGCCCAGAAGTTCCGCGACCTGGCCGCCGCTCGAACTTCCGTAGATCCCGATCTTTGACGGATCGCCGTTCCATGTAACCGCTTTCGATTTCAGCCAGCGCACGCCGTAGTTTGCATCCTGAACGCAAGCAGGGTACGGAGCCTCTTTTCCCCACGTCATATCAATGGCAACCACGAGCACGCCGCTGCTCGCGATGGCGCGGTCCATGGGCTCCTCCGCGGTGCGGTCTTTAGCGTTCCAGGCACCGCCGTGCAGGTCAAGCACGACTGGGAACGGCCCCGCTCCCTTCGGCTGATAAATGCGGGCCTTCAGCATCCGTCCGGCCGAGTTGCGTCGCATCTCGACCTCGCTCACGGTGATCTCTAACTTTGCCGCCGGGTCGTATGCCGTCTTCACGGCCCCTCCAGCCGCATAAACGAGGCGCGATCCAAAGACCGACGCAACGGGTAAGCCGGCTGTGCCGATCGCAGTCAGCGTCATAAGAAAATGCCGACGTCCG
Organism: Verrucomicrobiia bacterium; assembly: GCA_035604385.1. Taxonomy (GTDB): domain Bacteria; phylum Acidobacteriota; class Terriglobia; order Acidiferrales; family UBA7541; genus Palsa-360. Next base: position 5,848 of record DATNIO010000093.1, read on the forward strand.
AGTGAATGCTTGTTCATACTAACCTCCATGCATAAGGATCGCGAACTGTGTCTCGCAGGCGACACTGGGATCATTGCCAGGGCCAGCCATTCCAACCCCGAGGGTTTACGTCTTGACGGCCCGGATGAGCATTCTTATACACCCAACGCCCTGCTGAGTGAACCAAATTGTCCTTCCCATGGCGCCCGAGAAACGGCGGCTCGCTGGATCGCTTGAGGGAACAGCTCAAAGGGAAAAGAGGGCGTCCAGATTGGCTGCCTTCTGAAGGGCTTCTAGGAAGATTGACCGCCACCGACAACAAAACCGAAGTATTGAATTCCCGCGGCAATCTGATGCCTGGTCATCCAGATGAGGAACGCGAATATTGCGACTGAAATGAAAAAGAATGCGATTCGGAGAGGCACGGATTTCACGGACACAATCGGTCTGAACATTCCCATGCGACCCGTGGAGAGTGTTCCGGTGATGGCGATATCGAACAACAAAATACCCGCGACAAATAGCATCAGGTAATAAAACAATGGTTCGCCAAAGAAGCTCATCGCGATACCCTCCACGGCTGACTCGCGTTTGTCCACTCTCATGCCTTGTTTCGAGAGAGTGAATTCACTTCCAGGAAGTCCTCATGGATTGCCGGGGTTCATCATGCTTTCGATGATGTTCGCAAGGAACTTACCTGATTCGCGGTCGATGCCATCGCGGGTTGCTTCTTCAAACTTGCCGACTCGCTCTTTTTGCTCCAAATAAAACGCAGTTGGTCTCGCAACGCTGCACGCTTCCCGGCAGAGCACTCGGAGGTGCATCATCGCATCTGCATCCAGATCGCTCGACTGTAGCTTGCGGATTTCTTCGAGAATCTTCTTGAGTTCACTCTCGCTGCGGTCGAAGTCGTCGTCATACTTCAAGTAGTAGTCGGCGTCGCCGACCAACAAGAGTTTGAGAGTGTTCAATTCGTCGGGCGTCAGCGACGCGCCCTTTTCGAGCTTGCTCAGGAGCACTTTGTAATCCGCGTGGGTTTCAAAACTCTTTTTCGCCAGAGTTTCAAGTTCTTCTAGTTGCTCGTTCAGCCCTTCGTAGCCCTCGCTGTTTTCGGCCTGGAAACACCGATCCGCCCATCCCAGCGTCTCTGCGATTTTTGCCGAAACTTCCTTGTTCTCAGCCATGGACCCTCCTCCCAGCCTCGTGGATTACTTCCAGTCGAGATAACGCGCCGTAATCGGGTGTATGCGGTCAATCTGCCACTGCTTGTATTTTTCCAGGACCGCCTTGACGGCGTCAGGAGTCGCTCGCTCTATCCTGGGGAGCATTTTTTCCCCCATTCTTTCCAATACTTCGTCCATCTGGCTATCTTCGGGCAAAGGAGACCGGCCTGGGGGAGTAGCGGGCTCCTTCAGACCTGCCAGGAAGGGCCGCTCGATTTCGCGTCTCACCACACTCTCATCGAATCGTAGCGGAGTGATTTTCCCGGTGTCTGTTTCGCAGAACATGATTCGCGCGTCGGACTTGTCGATGGCGGAACTTGTATAGGCCAGGGATTTGCCGTCGGGGGACCAGCGGACATTCCTGTCCACGCCCCGAGTCATCGTCAACTGTTTTAGATTCTCCGTGGCGAGGTCAATCATCCAGATGTCCAAATATTCATTCCCGTAAAAAAAATCCCAAAACGATCGCATAAAATCAAAATTGTGGTTTTGATCCGGCCTCTGGGAAACAAACGCGATTTTCGTTCCATCCGGGCTGAACGCCGGTGACGTGTCCGGCCCCGGATGCGTGGTGATTCTCTTTTCTTGCAGCGTTTCGAGATCCACGGTGTAGATGTCCTGGTTCCTGCCGCGCTCCGATACAAACGCGATTTGCTTCCCGTCCGGCGACCAATCCGGGTAGCAGTCGAATCCGTCGTTCTTGGTCAAGCGCCTTATCTTGCCCGTCTCAAGATGAAGGGCGAAGAGATCCACTTGGAAATATTCATTTGAAACGAAAGCGAGCTGCGTTCCGTCGGGCGACCATGTCGGAAAATCAGCCCACTTCAATCCCGCGGTGAGTGACTTGGCGCCGCTGCCATCCGCATTCATGATCCAGATTTCCTGCTTGCCGCTTCGGGTCGAGCCAAACGCAATCTTGCCACCATCGGGCGAAAAGCGAGGATAATCGTTCCAGGCGTTGTCAGAGGTCAACTGCGTGAGCTGGTTGGAACTGAAATCGTAGAGAAAAATGTCAAAGTCGCCAAAATTGCCCGCTGCAAAGACTAGTTTTCCCTCGAACATAACCCCTCTCGAAGTAGTCTCAATGTTGAATAGCCGCGCCCCATCAAAAGATTAGAATTGAGCTTACTGACAATAAGACATAGCCCCACTTGTTAGTGCAAGTTGAGGACAAATTGCCTCGGAAAACAACCCGCCTAAATTCAGCGGACTTGAACCGGAATCCGCCAAATGGTCCGAATACTGTCTCCGAATGGAGACACAGACGAGTTTCGTTCGTATCATCCAGGAGGCTTTAGCGCTTTCATTAAGCCAGCCAAGTGGTTGACGAAGAGGTAATTACGTTCACTTAAATGGCTCTCGATAAGCGTCAGAAAGTCGTCGGAGTCGCCACATCCCGAGAAACTTTTCAGGAGTTGGCCATCATGGCGAGCATGACCTTTTGCCTAGCCCGCTGGTGGCGGAACTCGTCACCTATTCGACGCAAGCAAAGGTGTGTCGGACCCAATTGTGCCGCGTTGTGCGATCCAGACGAGCAGCAACAGGGCCGGCACGGTCGCCACAGTAGTCAGAAGAAAGAAGGGCGCCCAACCCAGCTTGTCGGCCAGCACGCCGCCCGAAGAGGCCACCAGCGTGCGCCCAACCGCCGCAAGCGAAGAGAGCAGCGCGTACTGAGTGGCGGTGAAGGCCGGAGAGCACAAACTGGAGAGATAACTCACCAGAGCTGAGCCCGCCATGGCGCCCGTTATATTTTCGGCGGTGACACAGAGTCCTAGATAGACGATCCGGTGCCCACCCACGGCTTGCAGCACGTAGAACAAATTGCCCACCGATTGCAGCACGCCGCACAACATGAGGGAACGTAAAATACCGAAGCGCGCCGTCACCACACCACCGATGAGCGCCCCCGCCACAGTTGCGAAAAATCCCACCAGCTTAGAGACGGCGGCGATTTCGTCGAGTGAAAAACCCAGCGAGACATAGAGAGGTGTTGCCATTACGCCCGCCAGCGCTTCGCCCAGCTTGTAGCCGACAATGAAGACGAGGATCACGGGCCAAAGCGGCCGGCGCATGAACTCGGCGAAGGGCCCGGTTATTGCCGTCGCGAGCCATTGGCCAAGCCCGCCTCCTCCGTCCGTTCGGCTGTGACGCAACGGCTCGACCGCTGGCTTGGGTTCGGGGCCGAACAGGAATACAAGAATTCCCACTGCCAACAGAGCGGCCATGGTGGCATAGGCCGCAAACCAGCCGAAGCGCGAAGCTATGACCAGCGCGCCCGCTCCCGAGACCAACATTGCGATTCGGTAACCCGCTTGGATCATTCCCGCGCCAGGGCCTTGCAGCTCCGTCGAAAGGATTTCCACACGCCAAGCGTCGATAACAACGTCCTGGCTAGCCGAGAGGAATGCGACGAGCAGTGCCAACGCTCCCATCCGAGCAAGATTCTGTTTGGGACTACACGCTCCCAGGCTGAGCGTCGCGGCGATCAGTGCGATCTGGATCGTTACTCCCCAACCGCGCCTGCGCCCCAGCGGGAGCGGTGCGGGCAGGCGGTCAATCAGAGGCGACCACAAGAACTTGAAGGCATAAGGCGTGCCGACTAGGGCGAAGGCGCCGATTGCAGCACGGCGCACGCCGGCGGTGGCCAACCAGGCCGAAAGGGTCGAAAACGTAAGGAGTAGTGGGAGACCGCTGGCGAATCCGAGGGCCAGGACCCGGAGCACATTGCGGTTGGTGTAGGCCTTGATGGAGCGCTGCCACCCGGTGGCGCTCGTTTCCGCAATGCTGGATGTTTCTCCCATCGTAATGTGAGCCCCGCGCGGCCAGAGAAACATTTACGATGGCTTTGCGCGCCCCTTGCATGATGCGCACAATGCCTCTTGGGTGCAAGACTCCATAAGCTCCAACATTCCTTTAAGGAAACACTCCCGAATAGCAGTTGTTTTCTAGTTGCGACACCTCCTGAGAAACAGGTTGGTCTCGGAATGTGGGCCGGAATCCGCCATCAGACAGAAAGCCACCTTCCGATAAGACGGGTGGTCTCAATGGGTCGATGCAACACTTGCCCAAAGTCCTCTCGTAGGGGTCTAGGAGGCTGATTTCGTTCGCGGGCGTCAATTCAAACAAAACAAAAGCCCTGTTTAGGTTCTGATTGAGTCCTGTCGCACAGGTTGATTCTCGATTGGAAGTATTGTCAGATCAACTGGTTATATAGAGTTGCATCGACCGGTTGAGCCGGCACGACTTCTCGGGACTTGACAACAAAGGCTAACGCGGATCGTTAGTGGTTTGGCAATTCGTGGTGCAATCAGCTGGAGGGCGTTCCGAGTATTCAACATTCATAGTGAGCATAGTTGCGCTATCCGGACGCAGGGTCAGTGGTGAGGTTTTCGCAATGAAACTGTCACTTCCGTTCTTCCAGCGCCTTCTTGATGTTGATCAGGGTATTTTCTTGTGCGGAGAGTGCCTTGCTCACGACGACCTTCCTGCGAAAGAGGCCCGTGAACCCCGTAAGGCCCTGCTGTATCGAACCCTTCAAGCTAATGACGTAAGACCCTGCGCCGTTGGTGCGATCACTCTCAGGAACGCAAGCAGTCAGGTCTAGCGCAAGCTCAAAATAATGACTGGCCCATAGCTGCTTCACCGCAATCACATTTGCCGCACCTTTTGGGCCAGTCGACCGATAGGCAATCACATGATTAACGCGCAGCGTCGGCTTTAGACCGAAGTCGACCTTTTCCCAATAGAAGAAAGACTCGACGTTCGGTAGCATGGGGGCGGGATATTGCAGGAGATAACGTTTCAGTTCCGGAAGGTAGACGGGCAGCGCCTCGGATGCGCTCAGCAACGACTGAAACGCGGCGTCCATGTTAAAGGCAGGACTCTTATCCTGGTAGATCTCGAGGGCGCTGTTGCCGCCTTCCTGATACCGGACCAGGAGTTCCAGTGCCATCTTTCGAACCCTTTCGTTCACTTGCTCGGCAACATCGGGTGCGGACCAGTTTACTGCTTTTTGAAGCCGCGTCATCGCTTCCGACGATAGTTGCACGTTGCATTTACCGGGCCTGCAGTTTCTTAGGTTATTGATGTCATCCGGTTCTAATGTGAACTCCTTCAGGTCCGAGAGCGTCGGCGGATTGCTGAACCGCCGCACACCCAGGTAGCTTGGCAGACTCTCAAGTCGGCTCATATCGAAAGCGAACTTGAGGTAGTCCTCCGGGGCGGCATTGACATGCGTGGCTCCAAAGATGAATACCTCGGCCGGTGTCTTGGAGAGGAGCGTCTTCACAACTACCCTGCCACCATCAATCGTTGCTATCTGATCATCACTCAACCCGATCTGTTCCTTGAAAAATGTACGAGGCTCCTGTATCGCCTGCCCAGCGCTAACGAGAGCTCCGGATAAGACAATACCGACTAGCATAAGGACCTTGATCATACGTGTTTCTCCGCCTCGCCTCAGTCGGCCACAGGACCGGTTAAATTAATCGGTATTTCCGATTGAGGCTCTGACTCGCGGAGAATACGCTTCTCCTGGCTTTGAGACAACTAACTTGCTATCAGAGCACGACTCAGGGACATCGCGAGAGTTCTCGCGGCCAAGTCCTGACAAACGGTGCCAGCTCAACCGGTCGATGCAACACCATCTAATCAGCTGATCTGACAATGCTTCCCGTCGAGAATCGATCTGTACGACATCACTCAATCAAAATCTAAACAGGGCTTTTGTTTTGTTTGAGTTGACGCCCGCGAACGAAATCAGCTTCCTAGACTCACACAAGAAGACTTTGAGCAAGTGTTGCATCGGCCCATTGAGACCACCGGGATTATCGAAATGTGGCTTTCTGCCTCATGACGGATTCCAGGCCACATTCGGATTGTCCCTCTTCTCACGCACAATAGATGCAGACATTTACACGCATCCCGCAATGGTTATGTCCAGGCCAACTGGACAGACTTCTTGGATGCCGAAGCCATTGTGGAAGCGCAATCGTGTAAGGATTGGCGGGGAACACGCCGAAGGCTCTTCCTGATCGCCGCTCTGTTGACGGCACACTAACCGGCCGTGCAGCAGGTCCCAAAGAAGTTGCGCGTTTGGTTGGTCCGGGCGAGAAGGCCGTCGCGCGACTTTTCGATCTGGCTCCGGAGCCGGGCCAGGTCAACGCCCACGAGTTTGCCCTGCCACTTCATGACCTTGCCGGCGATGAATACGTGTTCGACGTTGCTCGTATCCATCAACGTCACGACCGCGCCGGGCACGTTGTTCAGCGGGAAGGTGTTGATCCGCTCGGTGCCTAACAGGATGATGTCGGCTTCCTTGCCCGGCGTCAGCGTGCCGACCTTGCCGTCCGCGTGGGCTACGCGCGCGCCTGCGATGGTGGCGAACTCGATGACGTCGCGGCACGTCACCAGCGGAGGCAGATTCTGTTCGCCGGCGAGCGCTCGCTCGTTGACGAGCGCGCGCTGAAGCGTGAAGGCCGTGCGCATGATCGAGAACATGTCCGCGGTCATGTTGCACTCGACATCCACGCTCAGGCTCAGCCGGATGCCGTGATCGAGCGCCGCCTGAATGGGAGGCATTCCGTGCCGCATTTGCATCTCGATGGCCGGTGCGATCGAGACCTTGCCGCCCGTATCCGCGATTGTCTTCCACAGGTTTTCGTTACCGGCCCGCGTGCAATGGATGTATTCATTGTCCGGTCCCATAAGTCCCGCTTTGGCCAGCGGCTCGAGTGTGCTCATGTTCACGATGTGGGACACGATGGGCGCGCCCACCGATCGCGCCAGCTTCCAGCGGTCGGCGTTGGTTTCATCGCCTAGCGCCAGCGTCAGCAACTGGTCGCCCGAAGAAAAATACTGTTTTCGCAGCCGGACGATGTCCTGAGGATATTGGCTCTTGTTCCCTGGTCCAGTCGAGTAAGCAAACAGTGCCCGGCGTCCGGATTCCTGCAGGCCCGCAATGCAAGCGTCGGTGTGCTCGGGAGTGAGGGAAACCTGCGAGGTGTCAACCGTCATAGTTACGCCCGCGTTCATCTGGCTGAGCGATGCCACTAGCTCGCCGAGACGCGCATCCTCCGGCAGGTAAGCGGGAGCAAAGGTGCCGAGAATCATTCCCTGGTAAGTGCTTGCGGTGTCTCCAGCAGCCCCCAGCAAACCATCGGAGAGAATGCTGCGCAGAGGAGTCTCAAACTGGTGGTGGTGCGTGTCGATGAAACCCGGCATCACGATCATCCCCGTCGCGTTGACCGTCAGTGCGTGAGCTGGCGCAGGGATGTTTGGACCGACCGAAACAATCTTCTTTCCCAGGATCAGCACGTCGGCCTTCTCGAAATCGCCGACTTGGCTATCCATGCTCAGAACGATGCCATCCTTTAGCAGGATTGCGCGGCCGTTTGGGTTCCTGAGGCTTTCCAGTGTCACGGCGGACGCGGGGGTTTGCTGTGCGGCGGCACGTCCGGGCAGCCATTGGGCCGCGGCGACACCGGCGACGAGTCCCGCGCTGCTTTTCAGAAAGCCGCGGCGGGATTTACTTTCGCACTTCTCAATGCGTTCCTTTTTTGGTTTCATCGCTGGCCTCTCTTTTTTGTCGCATCACGAGGGAGTCCTTTCAGCAGCGCGCATCCTTAGGAATACGCACTGGCTCCTCTCACAAACTGGACTTGGCCTCTGGCTCGCGCATCGTACGCTTCTCCAGCCCAGTACACAACGAACCTGCCGCCAGCGCAGAACCCACCGAGATCGGCGGGGTTTCAAAGGCCCGTTTTTCGCCCCTCAGACTCATCTCCTTGCAGCCCATCCTGCTTTGCAATCCGTACGTGAAACCGTGTATTGCTCACAATGTTGCGCGGATGTACGTTTGCTCCATGAGGCGCTCCCCCGGCTCATTGAGTTTCCTCATCGGAAGTTCACCATGCAAAAGCGCATTCTGATCGTTGACGACAACGCACTTACGAGAGAGCTGGTTCGACTGTTCATCGAATCTCGTCCCGGCTTCGAGGTTTGCGGCGAAGCGGCCGATGGCGTGGAAGGAATCGAAAAAGGCGGGGAACTGAAGCCGGATTTGATCGTTTTAGATTTCTCGATGCCTCGAATCAATGGCTTGGAAGCAGCAGTGATTCTGCACAAGGTCATGCCGGATACGCCGATCATACTATTGACGATCTACAAGGACGCAATACCCCTTCGTTTGGCCCGAACCGCTGGTGTGTCCTCGGTTCTATCCAAGACAGATCAACTCACTCTTCTGGCTGATGAGGTCCAAAGACTCACTGGTTACGCGAACTAGTTGGGTCTTGGAATCGCTAGCCTGAAGAAAATCGCAGCGTCCGCGCAGGCGGAGAATCATTCCACGCGCCGCTCAATTGACGGCGAAGCAATAAAACAGGCCGGAGCCGCCCGTGCTCTCCAGCGCGGCCTGGCTGCAGCTTGTCGTGGCATGTGAGGAGTTCCACGACGCGTTGTCATTGCCGATGCGGTCGGAATGGCCCACCTGTGCGGAGCCCTTGCCGCTGCTCGTCCAATTGTTGCACGTGTGGTCGGCTTTATCCGTATAGGCGCGGCCGTCGGTCTGCGAGCCGGTGAGGATGTCGTGTTCGATCGGCGGGGGATCACCTACGCCGTGGATGACCTCGCCCTTCTCGGTTCGCGCGGACTGCTTGAAAAGATTGCTGCCGCGCTCCGCCTGGACGAGCGTGTCACCGTGAAGTTCGCCGAGATCCTGGGAAATAATCGCGTTCTGCGGCTGGCCAAGCTGGCTCCGCGAAGTGTTGTACCAGGGACCGCTGCCGATGCGATCGCGGGCATTGACGGCGGGCTGACCCGGCCGCGCCTGAGTGCTGAGGTACGCGTGCCAGATGTGATTGCCCGCGCCAACCGCCGTGGCCAGCGCCAGGCAGTGCGCGTCGGCTCCGGCCAGCCCGCCGAGATCGCCGCCTTTGCCGAGGCCCACGCTGGTCACAAAAAAGCTCATGGGGTGATGCTGCGGTTGAGGTCGGCCTTGTTGGCCGCCTCGCTGCTCTTCTTGCGCCAGCAACAAGAAAGAGGCCAGCAGTACGAGCGCCAATGCAGCCAGCAGAGATCGTTTCTCGGGCATCTTAGGCTCCTCTGCCTGTGTCAATTGATGGCGAAGCAGTAGAACATGCCGACGCCGTGCGTTTTCGGCAAGGATTCCTGGCTGCAGCCACGCGTTCCATGGGACGAGTTCCAGGACCCGTTTCCGCCGCCATTGCGGTCGGGAAAGCCGATCTGGGCGTTGGGCCTGCCGTCTGGGGCGTTGAGGTTTCCATTCGCCGTGCCCGGCTCCGGGTCCTTGTTGCTGGTCCAATTATTACATGTGTGATCTACATTATCCGTAAATGCCCGGCCGTCCGGCTGCGAGCCGGTCAGCATTTCGTGGCGATTGGAAAACTGAGTCGTCTTGACGTAGTCCCAATCGTTGTCCCGCACATCGGCATAATCATAAAGGCCGGGAACGGTCTCGCCCTTTTCGGTAAGCCCGGTCAGTTTATTGAGGTTGTTGCCGAGGCGCGCCAGTTCCATCGTGTCTCCATGCAGGTGGGCGAGGTCGGGGGCGATCATCTCTCCCTTGACGTTGTACCAGGGACCCGTGCCGATGCGGTCGCGCGCATTGATGGCCGGTTGTCCGGGGCGAGCCTGCGTGCTGAGGTAAGCGTGCCAGGTGTGATTGCCGGCGCCAACCGCGGTAGCCAGCGTCTGGCAGTGCGCGTCGGCTCCGGCCAATCCGCCGAGATTGCCGCCGTCGCCGATCGGGGTGCTGGTCACGAAGAAATTCATGGGATTCCGCGGCGCGGGGGTTTGCTGCGCCAGCAGCAAGCAGGAAGCCAACAAAGAAGGAGCCGTGAATGCAGCAACCAGGGATCGCGTCTTTCTCATCCATCCCTCCTCGCGCGAGCGCCAGGGTGATCGCTCGCGGCCGTGGGCGCCTTGCTTGGGCGGCGACGTTAGCATAGGACGCGCGCGCGGACAAACACGTTTCGAGGGCTCTGCGGCGGTCAGGCTCCTCGGAACGACTTTGTTGGCGAGTCCCGTTGCGATGTGCAGGAACAAGGTTGCTTACCTTACTTCATCAACAAGGCGAAGTCTTCCTATGTCCACGCAAGTCGAATGGATTCTGTTCTAGGGGAAAGAAGGAGGAGGTACGCGCCGTTTGGTCGCACGTTCGAAACTGTAGGCGAGTTCAATTAATCTTGGCTCGCTACACGCGGTACCGGTGAAGGCGACACCGAGAGGGGCAGGTTTTGCGGCGAATCCCGGCGGAAACGGGACGGTGGGAGCATTCGGAACCGTTCCGAAGGGGACGATAACGGTTGGATATCCCGCTTTGGCCGCGATGGCAGCGCCGCTTGCGCCTGGAAAGATGAGCGCGTCCAGATTGTATTTCTTCAGGGCGCCGTCAATTCCCTCGGCTCCGGCCAACCTTACATCCTTTGCTCGGTCCGCTTCGTACCGAGCGCGGTCGGCTTCGAGATCCATCTCGTCGGAGATGTCGAGCTGCGACTGGCCATACTTGATGGCGCCGGCATTCGCATGAGCCACATTGAACTTTCGAAGCTCGGTGAGTGACTTTACCGGAGCCGCGGCGCCAAGCGAATCAAGCCACTTATTGAAATCGCGCTTCATCCCATACTTAAAAACCACGGAGCAATCCGCATCCTTGCCTTTGGCATTTTCGAGCCCGGAACAGGTGCTCCACTTCAGCAAATTATTCTGCGGATCAGTTGAAACGACGCTTGCTATGTCCGCCGGATCGACAATTACTGCGCCTTGTTGTTTCATCGCCAGGATCGCTTCGTCCATTACTTTTTTCTGATCGGGATTGAGGCCCTCTCGAGGCGCTTTATCGCCGGGCGGCGTGACCGGATCGTAGTAGAAGGCACGGGGGATTCCGATCCGCGCTCGCTTCAGGCCGTCTGGCTTGAGAAACTTCCGGTAGTCGCGCCCGGCCGGTGGAGCGCACTTCTGCGTGGCTGGATCGTTCGGATCTGGAGTAGCGCTCTCAAGAACGCCTAGTAGAATGGTCGCGTCGGTGACAGTCTTGGCCATCGGGCCTGCCGTATCCTGATCCGCCGTAATTGGAATAATGCCGTACCGGCTGATTCGGCCCACGGTCGGCTTGATGCCCACGAGCATGTTCTGATTGGATGGACTAAGAATCGAGCCGGACGTTTCGCTTCCCACATTTGCAGCCCAAAAGCTTGCAGCCGTGCCCACGCCGGAGCTCGATCCGCCGGTGGCGAGAACCGGGCGCCCGTCGAACGTTTCTTCCCGCGGGTCGCGCCGTGGGTCGTACGGATTCATGCTGTATCCGATGAGCCCGTTGTAGCCGCCCGGCATCGGCGTAGGCCCGCCCGCAACCCAATTCGCGAGTTCCGTCATCGTGGTCTTCGCAATGATGATTGCGCCCACATCCCGCAAATTTTTTGTAAGCGTGGCTTCGTAGGGCGGGATAAGGCCGGCAAATGCCAGCGCGCCGCCGGTCGTAGACATATCGGTCGTGTGCATGTTGTCTTTGAGCGCGATGGGGATGCCGTGCAGCGGCCCACGCAACTTGCCCTGGGCGCGTTCCCGATCGCGCGCGTCCGCTTCTTTAAGAGCGTTGGCATTTACGGTGATGACTGCGTTTAGTTTTCGATTGTAGAGAGCGATGCGCAGCAGGTATTGAGTTACGAGCTCGCGCGATGTGACTCGCCCCTCTTTCATCGCCGCTTGCATTTCCGGGATTGTGGCTTCCACGACGCTAAACGATCGTGGCTTTGTCCGCGTCTCCGGGCCAGGGGTGCGCGTCTGCCCAGACAACGCAGTGGCGGCAGACAACAGGAAAACCACAGAAAATGCCAGCCTCATAGTGGGCCGATTCTATCGCAATCAAGCACGAATCCCGCAACCACTTGTAGTTTTGCGAAAACTGGTCTCGTCGAAAAACTAGGCTTACCGGGCTGCGGAAAAAAGTAATCTATTTTGTCATTCCGAACGAAGTGAGGAATCCCTCTTTGCCTTAGACTCAGGAATAGAGAGATTCCTCGGCGCGCAGCGCGCCTCGGAATGACAAAATTTTGAGTTTTTCCGCAAGCTGTTACGCGCAAATTGATCTCAAAAGAAAAAGGGCCGACCCCGAGTCACGGGATCGGCCCCTATTTTTTAGCGAGATGACTGCCCAGGTTACTGCGCGACCCATTTATCGATGCGCGAGGCATACAAGTTGGCAAGATAGAGGGCCTTCTCATCCGGGCATGCTATCCCGTGAACGGAATCAATCGTGCCGGCCATTCGGCCGGGGCGTCCGAAGGCGCCCAGGATTTTTCCCGCAAGATCCATCTTGTAGACCCGCCCCACGCTGCCCACGAACATCACCTGATTGGGTCCACCGGTGAGGCAAAGCGCCCACGGCGCGGTCGGCAACTTCCAGACAGCTTTCAGTTCGCCTTCCGTGTCGAAAACCTGGATGCGGCTATTGCCGCGGTCGGCGACATAGACGACGTCGTTGCGGTCCACCACAAGACTGTGTGGCGTGTTGAAGTCGCCCGGCTGGGTCCCGCGCTCACCCCAGGCCTTTACGAAGTTGCCATCCTTATCAAACTTCGCAACCCGCGAATTGCCGTATCCGTCGGAGACAAACATACTGCCATCCTTGCTCCAGCCGATATCCGTCTCCTGATAGAAGGCAGCCCTGCCGGGCGCGGCGTGCTCAATCACGTGCGTCAGCCAGGTCCACGGCTCCGGGTTTGTTCCTAACGTGCCCACCGTGCGGCCTTCGGAATCGAAACGGTAAATAATGTTATCGGCGGCATCCACGTACCAGAGATTGCCCTGCGGATCGAAGCGCAAGGAATGAGCGCCCACGAACATCGTGGAGCCCTCGCCCCAGGAACGCACGAACGTGCCGTCCGACTTGAACTCCAGCACAGGGTGATAGCCGCGATTGAGCGCGAGGATATTGCCCGTGGGAGCGACCGCGATGCCGCTCACCCGGCCTATGACGGAGTTGGAGGGATAGTGGAAAAAGTTCTCCACGAGATGGTATGGCAGTTGCGGTATCGGCGCTACGTCCCCGCCGCTCTGCGCTTTCATCGGTGCAACAACGCAAAGCGAAATCGCAGCGGCGCAAACCGCTGACATCAAGAATCGTTTTTTCATGAAAGCCTCCCCTAGCGTTTGTAGGCGCAATCTTAGGCCCGGTCCCAAGATCTGGCAAGCACGGAGCAATTGCTTTCAGCGGGACGGCACTGCGTTGCCACAATGTCACCAAGACGGAGAACTTTGCGCAGCGCGCTTGCCACGATATAATCGCCGAAACTCCAGGAGGACTGTATGCGCATTTGTTCTGCAAATCGCCACGCCGTCGTAGTAGTGTTTGCAGTGTTTCTATTTGGGGGTCTGTTATCCGCTGGCGGGGCCCGTGAGGTTTCCATGAATTACGAACAGAATGTGCAGTTAAAGGACCAAGCGACGCGTACGACCATTGACAGCTTCAACGAGGCGTTCAATCGACACGACGCTGATGGGTTGTCAGCGCTCTTGACCGACGACACCGTGTTCGAGGACACGTCGCCCGCGCCGGACGGAAGGCGGATCGAGGGGAAGGCCTCCGTGGTCGAGTTCTGGCGCGGCTGGTTCGTGCGCAATCCCGACGCAAGATTCGAAGCAGAGGAAATCATCGTGAGCGGCAATCAGGCCGTCGTGCGATGGGTTTATCGCAAGATGCGTAACGGCCAGCCCTGGCATCTGCGCGGCGTTGACATTTTTACCGTGCGCGACGGAAAAGTGGCCGCCAAGCTCGCCTATGTGAAGAGCTGAAGATTGCGTTGATCAGGAGTGCCGCCGCTCGAAGGCCCAAATCGGAAATCTCGGAGTTAGCCATTCACTTGCCGCCCAATGGATTTGAGTTGACGCGAGAGGCCAGTGGACGTATGTTTCGCTCACCGGCAGGAATTTCCACATTACGCATGAGGTGAACTTATGCCAGCACAAACTCCCAATGATCGTCGCCCACGCGCTGTTGCATTCTTTCTCGCCTTGACCGCTCTTTTGCTCGCGGGCGCGACGGCCCGCTTGGGCATGGCGAAGACGGCGCCCAAGCCCCCGAAGGCGGCCGCCGCCCCGGACCTTTCCACCGACGATCTCCAGCGGTCCCGACGGCTGGATACGTACACGATCCTTGCCGATAGCGGCGCGTCGCGCGGTGAAAACATTTACTTCTATAAGTGTTGGATGTGCCACAACCAATACGCCAAAAGCGCCCCACTATTGAAGGACCTCTTCAAGCATGAGAGCCTGTCCTCCGGTGATCCCGTAAATGACGACAACGTCACCGCCAAAATCAAAGAGGGCGGCGCAGGAATGCCCGCATTCCGCACCAGCCTTTCCGATGCGGACATAACGGATCTGGTCGCTTACTTTCATTCGGGAAAATGCTGCGTGGAAGGCGAAAATCCGCCGGCGAACCCCTGGTATCGCGCCGAGACGCAGAAATGGCCGGTTCAAAACGGGCTCACGGGCGGCGCCACTGGACTGATTCGGATCGCGAGCGGGGATTCCCCCGAGGGCGTAGGCGTTCAGCTCGTCGCGCCGAACGGCATTCGAACCACCGTGTACACGAATGCCGATGGCAAATTCGAATTCCCCAAGATGCAAGCCGGCTCATATATCTTGCGCATTCCAACTCCAGTTCCATTCAAGCCCTATCGGCGAGATTCCGTCGCGATCAATGGCGCGACGAAGCTGGACGAGATCGTGCTGGAGAGGGTCGCCGACTCGGATAATCTGCCTGCCACGCCTGTGCTCGAGTCTCAGCTTAGCAGCGCGGAGATCCTGTGGAACTTGCCGGGCACGGCCGAAGAAAAAGCAATGTTGCAGAAGAATTGCTCCGGATGCCATTCCTGGCAGCAGATTTTCCGGAATCGTTACGACGAGCATAGCTGGGGCCTGATCGTTGACCGCATGATGCATTTCAGCGGGACAGCGATTGCCGTCCGCAACAAACCCATGTCCGCGCCGGACCCCGAATACAACATCCTCGTCAAGTTCCTTTCGCGAGTGCGCGGTCCGGATGGAAAGGACGACCCGCTGCGCGTTTTCCCGCGCCCCCGCGGAGAATCAACGAGGGTCGTCGTTACGGAATACGAGCTGCCGCAGCAATTGCTCGCCCTTCACGATGCTACAGCGGACGGCCAGGGCAACATCTGGTTCACCAGTCACAAGACGCGCGTCGTTGGCAAGCTCGATCCGAAGACGGGCATTGTGACGGAGTACAAGATTCCCCTGACTCCCGGTTCCATGCCCGGAACGCACCACGCCGTCATCGACAAGAACGGCATCGCCTGGATTTCAGAAAACTGGGCGCATCAACTCAACCGGCTGGACCCAAAGACTGGAGAAGTCAAACAACTCCTCATCGAGAGCAAGACTCCCATCAATGCTCCCAGTTTCGGAAATTTCACGCTCGACCAGGATGGCTATGTATGGGACGCCCGCGCGGACAGAGTTGTGAGGATGGATCCGAATACCGGCAAAGTCTTGCAACAGTGGCCGCTTCAGGCGAACAGCAGCTACGACAACGCTATTTCCTACGACGGCAAGTATTGGGGAGGCAGCGGGCCGGCGAATTGGGGGAATACCGTCGAGATGCTGGACATTGAGAGCGGGAAAATGCTGAATTTGAACAGCGGCACCCACATGATGACCGCGAAACGCGGCGGGTTTGATCCCTACGGGAATACCTGGTGGGGCGGAGCGGACGGCTCTTTAATTGAGCTCAATGCCAAGGCCGCCCGGATCGACGAATACACTCCACCGATTGCCCCGCATCCCTACACCGATTTCTACGAAGCCATGCCGGACAAGAACGGCGAGGTGTGGGCGGGCGTGCTGCACGGCCGGCAGATGCTGCGTTTCAATCCCAAGACCAGCCACTGGTCCGCCTATCAAATGCCGGAGCCATACTCCTATGACCGGCGAACCTATATCGACGCCTCCACGCATCCTGTAACCGTATGGTATGTTGACTATAATGGTTATTTGGTCCGCGTCCAGCCTCTCGACTAGGTATCGTGGCTTTGGAATTTTTCAGGAATTGAGGCGTGCAGATTTGTCTCGTGTGTCCAATAAACCGAGACGAAGAGTGACGCAATTCTTCGATCGGATCCCTCGCGCCGCAACTGCCAATTGCGCGATTTATTTTTCCGCTTCTATTGAGTCCACTTGAATCGTCTTGGTCTTGGCGTCCAGAGTTCCCAATACCTTCACCTTTTTCCCTATGAATCTTCCCGGAGTCTTCTGGTCGCTCAGAGTGAAGAACTCTTTGCCATCATACAAACCATACAAAGCGCCATGGGCTTCGAGGCAGGCCATGGCGCACTCGGCGTCCGTCGGACCCATTCGCATAATGGAGTGATCTGCGTTTGGACAATTGTCGTCCGTGATGATTCCGGTGAAGGTCTGCTTGGCCGGAGACGCGGCCAGCGCTGCCATTACGAGAAGATTGAAAATCCAATGCTTCATGACCTCTCACTATTCCCGATCTTCGCGGCGTCCAACGGACGCAATCTATGCGCCCGGAGTCATGAGGTGGGCGGTGGACGTACCGGCATTCATGATCCACACGGTGCCCGCCTTATTGTTGTCAGGCAGCCCGAGTGACTGCGTCGTGGCGCCCGGCACCGCGATGGTCACGTGGATGTGAGCGTGCTCCCGGTCGGGGCCCAGCATGTGGTACCACACCGATCCGTACTCGGGCTTCACGCGGGTTCCGTCTTTTTCCGCGGCATCGAGCATCGCTTGTGTTTTGACCTTATCGCCAATCGCCTCGAACTTCAGATTTTGAGCGACCCGGTCCAGGTTCGCAATGCTGGTGCACTCAATCGAGAACGGCTGCTGTTCCGGAAGGCCTGTCCGGTCGTAACAGACCAGACGGTTTGTGCCTTTCCTCAGCGTTTCGTACGTGAAGTCAGATTTCCACTTAATGACCGCCGCACCGTCACGCAGAGTGGCTGGGGCGGCGAGCAAGGCTGTATCGACGGCGGCGTCCTGCGCCTGCGCCCATGCGCCGATCGAAACCGCCATCACACCGAGGAGAACCAAGGCAATGCGTTTCATAAGACACCTCCAATGGACATGCACTCAATTTTGCCTGTTGAGGGCGGTAGTATAACACTTCCATATCGCCATTGCCGATCGCACATTTCAAGTTCACGGATAGTTCGGAATAGCCGGCCACTCATCCCGATTTGCTGATCCACGGGTTCCCTGATTGCTAACTTCCGATGATGGGGGATACAGGAACCTTCCTTCCGTGTTCCGATAAGACGGGCCAACACATCGTGATGCTGGGCGCTCAGTTCGCGATTCTTGTCCAGGTCAGCGTCGATCTGAATTAGCAGATTGAGAAAAGTTTTCCTTTTAAATTGAGAGATAGTAACTTAATATGGACTAACATATGTGATGGCCGCAACTGAGTTAATACGTGAGCCGAATATCTCTGTGACAGCCCGCAACCAATCGCTCGACACCCTCCGATTCCTTGCGATCCTTCTTGTTCTTGGCTTCCATGTTCCCTATTACCACGCCTGGGCCACAGCCGGCTGGATCGGCGTAGACCTTTTCTTTGTCCTGAGCGGATTCCTAATTTCCGGACTCCTCTTCCGCGAGTTTCAAACGACAGGCGCGATAAATTTCTGGAGATTCATCCTTCGCCGCGGTTTAAAAATCTGGCCGCCGTTCTATTTTCTCTTGGCATTCACGACGTCTCTTCTACTCTTGACACACCAAAAATTTCCGCGGGGGGGGTAATCGCGAACGCCCTGTTTGCGCAGAATTACTATTTCGGTCCGTCGAAATGGCACCTCGGTCTGATGGGTCATTCCTGGTCCTTGGCTGTTGAGGAGCACTTCTATCTACTGCTGCCAATATTCCTCATGGGGTTGATGGCCTTACGCAGAGGCAGGGCAGATCCGTTTAGTGCGATTCTGTACCTCTTCGTCCCGATTTCCGGGGTCTGCCTGGCCTTTCGGTACTTTCTTCTGCCGCCTGGGGTATACCGAATTGTCGCGCCCACACACATGAGGATTGACAGCCTGTTCGCCGGCGTCACGCTCGGATATCTCTACCATTTCCGGCCGCGATGGTTTGCAAATCTGACCGGACACTACGCACTGGTTGTCGCATTTCTCTGTTGTTTGCCGGCGGTATTTCTCAGTTCGTGGGATCGGCGCATGCAGACGATCGGACTGACAGGCCTTTTCGTGGGATTCTCATTTTTGCTTGCGTGGGCAATCGATCGCAAACCGCGCAGTCCGATTGGGATGGCCGTGATGGAGCGCGCCGCGCGGATCGGTGAATATTCCTATTCGATTTACCTCTGGCACTGGATACTTTCGCTGGCTTTCATTCAAGCAAAACCGAGCGCAATGCTTTTCTGGTCTTATATCACCTTGTCGCTGGCAGTCGGCATCTTGATTTCCAGATTGGTTGAGATGCCAGCATTGGCCCTGCGGAATAGAGTATTGCCGGTCAGCCCTGCTATGACGGTTTCGACAGTTGTATTGCGCTAGCCACCAAGGACTGATAAACGGGGCGGTTTCAGCGGGTCGAAGCAACACTAGCTCGAGGTCTGCTTACAGAAGTCTACGAAGCTAAATTCGTTCGCGAGCGTAGATTCAAACGAAACACAATCGTATTTAGGTCTGATTGAGAACACCCGGACAGATCGGGCTGATTCACGATGCCACATTCATTTTCCTTGCCGGATGAAGTCGATGATCTCCTGGCCAAGCTGATCGTCCGAGGTGTTGATCGACAAGGTTGTCGACTGATGATTGTGTCCGGCGAGGCGCAGAAATCGAGGACACTTTGAGCGCGCCTCGCACATTTTCGCGAACAGCTCCGCACTGTACACGTCGAGAAAAGGGTTATCGAATTCGGCGATCACGATAAAGGTAGGCAGCGGCGACCGGCCGCCGAAATTCACCGGCGATCGCTCAGCGTAAAGACTCGTGTCCTTTCCAAAGTACTCCTCCACGCGCTGTCCATTGGGATCGTCGGCGCGATTGTCGGCTTTGAGCCGCCCGCTGATCAGCACGACGCCCGAGACGCCTGGTCCTGCTGCGCCGTGGATTTTGGGATCGAATGCCCAGGTCGCGACGTGCAAAGCGCCTGTCGACCGCCCAACCAGATAAATGCGCTGCGGATCGCCCCCAAAGCGCCGCGCGTTCTCGTTGATCCAGGCGACGACGCTCCCCATATCCCGGGCTGCCGCCGGATAGACGTACTTTGGGGCGAGCCGGTAGTTGGCATTGATGCCCAGGAACTCGTGGCGCGCAAAATAGTAGAGAACGTTGGCGTGGACCTCCTTGTTCTCGTTCTTGTCTCCCGTCGTGAGCGCGCCCCCATGAACAAACACAACGACGGGAAGATCCTTGGCCCCCCGCGGCTGGTACACGTCGAGAGTCTGTTGGGGGTCGGCGCCATAGGCCTGGTCGGCGGTGACGGAAACGCCGTCTTTCGGCCCCGCCGCAAGCAGGGGAGTGAATAATTCAATCGTTTGCGGACCATATTTGCGGATGTTGCTTTGATAGAGGGGATTGATCTCCGCCAGCCTCTTCTGAATTGTCTCCGGAAGGCGGGAAACCTGCGCGCGCGCGGGCTTGGCGGCGAGTGCCAGTATGAGACTCGCAACAAACACAGTTCGCCTTTTAAACATGTGGCGACCTCCACTGAACCTGCGCCTTAGCCCACGTCCGAACGCACCTGCTCGCCAAATCTCAGAGGGCGAGTCTTTTTTTCTCTATCGCTTTACCGCGACTCCCAGCATCTCGAAATGTGCTCCGCCCAATAGCGGCCCGGACCCCAAGAACGCCCTGGGAGGAAGTTGCTTCGAGAAGTAAGAGAGGTAAATGGCGTTGAATTTGTTATACAGTGTAAGGTCCGGACAGTGCACCTGAACCATAACTACATCGTCGGCTGTCATTCCTCCATTGACTAACGCAGCCTTGAAGCTGTCCATCAGGAACTTAATCTCTTGCTGTACGTCCTGCGGTATAGCGCCGCTTTTTGGATCAATGCCGGTCCGGCCCGCCACATACAGTGTGTTCCCTGCGAGCACGGCATCGCTGTAAGGAACCGGCAGCCCCTGCTTTTCAAGAGTCGGGTTGCTGGCCTTAAAATAGCGCCGCTCTGGCGCCTTTTGCGCAGTTCCCGCTAACGCCGCGCCCATGACGAATCCGATCAGCAAAGAAAGTGATTTGCCTTTCATTCAGCGTTCTCCTGGTGGAAAAGATTTGGAATCCTAATTCGGGCATCCTACGCTTCTGCGGACCTCGACGCAACGAACCGGCGGCCGAGCCTCGAGAAATGGGATTGTCGGAATGCGGCTCCCACAATCCGAGGATGCGACCAACCTGCGGATTAGGGGCATCGGAGACGATCAGTTGCCAGTACGGGCATACGCTTCCTTGGCGCGGAAGTTTGCGAGGATGGGAAGGAGCAAGGTTGTAAGGAACAGAGCAAAAATTGTGCCATCGTAGGCGGACATTACAAACGTAAACAGCGGAAACAATAATGTGCCGAAGACAAAGAACCGCCAGGCATCCGGCTGAGTAAGGCCGCCTCCACAAAAACTTGAACTGAATGTCAACATGGATGGGCCGGCGATCCATATTCCCAGAACAGCAAATAGCGCCGGCGATAGCCGGCTCTCCTGTTTTAGCGACGGCCACAAAAAGGCGCGAAAAAATAGGATGGTCACCGCGGGCAAGAGAACCGTGAGACCGATCACGACGAATCCCGAAAACCGGTAAGCGATGATCCAGTGAACCACAACGTTGGGAGTCCAAAACACCAACGCTCCCAGCAGGGCGTAAGTCAACGCTCTGGTCGCGCGCCTTAGTTTCTTTTTCATGGCCACCATTACACCGGCTAATGATTCCTCATCCGCCGGTTTAAGTGAAAACTTGCCCTGGGCCGAAATTTTGAGCTCAGGGAACCGCTGCCGCTCATTTGTACGCCAAGCCTTGAAAAACGCAATTGCGAAATTTTCTCAAAGTCTGTTCAACTCGCGCCCGATTCGATCTCATCAGAGGTTGATTTTGGAGTAAGCGATGATACGCCCCCAATTTGGGTGTATATTCGGTCGCAGCGTTGAGACCGAAATGGACGTTTCCGTTCAATAAAAGGAGATATCTCATGCGACGATTTTGCTTGCCCGTAGTGCTTGCAGTCGGGATCGCGATGTTGGCGTCTCTCGGAATGGCCCAACAAGCCTCCACAACAGGCCCCTACAAGTTGCTCAAGACAGCAAAAGTTGGCGGCGATGGTGGCTTCGACTACGTTTATGCAGACGTTGCCGGCCGCCGGTTGTACGTTCCGCGCAGCGGGCCCACGGCCCGCATCACCGTCTTTGATCTGGATACCTTGGAACCGAAAGGCGAAGTTCCAAATATCAACGGGCATGGCGCTGTTGTCGACCCCAAGACCAATCACGGCTTCATCACCAGCAATCCCGTCGTGATGTTCGATTCGAAGACTCTTGCGGTCATCAAGACCATCACGGTGCAAGGCAACCCGGACGGCATCCTGTTCGACCCGTTCAACGAGCACGTGTATGACCTCAGCCACGCTGCGCCGTACGCTACTGTGATCGATACCAAAGATGGTTCCATCGTCGGCACGATCGACCTGGGCGGAGCTCCCGAACAGGCCGTCACCGACGGCAAGGGCCACGTGTACGTCGATATCGAAGACAAAGGCAACGTCGCCGTGGTCGATGCCAAGACACTTGCCGTGACCGCCCATTACGATGTTTCCGGAAAAGCCGGCACGTGCGCCGGGCTGGCCATCGATGCCAAGAATCGCGTTCTCTTTGTCGCCTGCCGCGAACCGCATGTCATGGTGATCCTCAACGCCGACGACGGCAACGTCATCACCACTCTGCCGCTCGCCGGCGTCACCGATGGCGCTGTGTTCAATCCCGCTACGATGGAAGCATTCAGCTCGCATGCCGAAGGCACGCTGACCGTGATCAAGGAAAAAAGTCCCACCAGCTTCGAGGTGGAAGAGAACTTGACCACCATGCCCAGCGCCAAGACGCTCACGCTCGACACCAAGACGAACCGCATCCTGCTGATCGCCGCCATGTTTGATCCGCCACCGCCTGGGACTCCGCCACTCTCCAATGGACGTATTGCTCGCGGCCCCATGGTGCCGGGTTCGTTCTCCATTCTGATGGTGGGGAAGTAGACGGCCGGCCTGAATCTTCATTCTCGGCAGTGACGGCAGCGCTCTCCGACGATCGTGGGGACGCTCTGTCACTGCCGATCGTTCCAACGCGATTCATTCGGATAGAGAAAACCAGATTCGGACAACAGGGTTTAGATCCTCACTCGCCGATAACTGCCACGCCTTGAATTTCAATCACTATCCCCGGCTGCGCGAAGTTGGAAACAGTAATCAACGCGCTGGCAGGGAATTTGTCGTCCGGGAACATCTCGTGGCGCATTTTCACGAACTCGTCGCCATTCCGGGGATCGTTGATAAAGACGGTCATGGTCACCAGGTTCCGGAGGCTTCCTCCACTGCGCTTCAAGGTGCGTTCGATCAGTGCGAAGTCCGTCTTCGCTTGACTCTGGAAGTCGCCCACAATTGACTTACCGTTTAGGTCCGTGGTCGTGGTTTGGCCCGCGAGCCAAATGATTCTCCCGCCCCTGGTAACGACTGCCGGGGAAAAAGCGCGCTCCTTCTGTGTCGCGCTGCCTTCAAGATATTGCACCGAGGATGAAGATGCAGTTTGCTGCGGGGCAGACACGACATTGCCCCCAGTGAGGAGCCCGAGTCCAGCTCCGACGATGCCAACCAGTCCAAGCGCAAAGCGGCTCAAAGTAGGTTCTCCCTTCCTGTGAAAAACAACTGCCATGTGGCATGATACGGGCGATGATAGCACCGGGACTCGTCAGGCCGCATTCCGATAAGCCGACTTCACGGGACTTGGTCAATCCTCACTCGACGCGTTGGCTAGCTGACCTCAGTCCTTATACGGCACTCACTGTATTGAGCGCGTTGTGCGTGTTGGAGTATGGTCCATGGTCCAATGTCAGAGTCACCCCAACCGACTCTCCGCGAAGTGACCTCGCAACTGAACGACCTCGCTGTCACATCGCAGGCGAAGAAACCTATGCGTTCAATTCGAAGACTTGAAGGAGGCACCTTATGAAACGGATCGCTTTCTTGGTAGTTGCAGTTGCAGCGGTGGCCGGCGTGGTCGCATCCATGGCCCCTGCATCTGGTCGCGCCGATGATGAGGCCGTCCCAATCTTCGGAATCAAAATTCCCGCTGGATACCGCGACTGGAGGATGATTTCCGTGGCCCACGAAGAAGGCAACCTCCACAGTTTCGCTGCGATTTTGGGCAACGATGTAGCGATTAAGGCCTACCGCGAAGGGAAGCTTCCATACCCGGACGGCACAATCATTGGCGCTTTGCACTATGGCCACGTCCCATCGGAGGAAAACGACAAAGTTTTTGGCAATCCCCAATCTTTCGTTCCAGGGCCCCCTACGAACGTTCAGTTTATGGTCAAGGACTCAAAAAAGTACGCCTCCACTGGAGGATGGGGGTTCGCTCACTTCAACAAAGACGGTAAACCTGGCGACGAGGCCTTGCTCAAAACCTGCTCGCCCTGCCACGCGAAGGCTTCTCGCGACTTTGTCTTCACACGGTACGCACCTTGATACTGAGGATCGCAGCAGAAAGGAATGAGACGACGATCCGATGGCACTGCCCCTGGGATAGGGCAAATGTTTCAATAGCGCAGCCACAATTGCAAACAAGATGTTCCGGCGGCCACTGCACGAGAAACGGCCTCATCGGAATGTGGGAATTTGGCCGATCCGGCTCGCGGGCCACCTTTCGATAAGACTTATCGGGACTTGGCCGACGTGAGACGCGGGTGATACGGGAATTTCCGGAAAATTTCCAACTCAGCGTTCACCATTCCGGAGTCCGGACTGACATTTCTTGTTCGACATTTCGATAGGCTTGAAATGGCTGGTAGTGTTTATGGAAAAAAGAATATGGGGTCTGACTTTGCCGGGTCATACCGGCAATGCCTTGCTCATCCATCTCCGGGAAATGCGCGTTGATACAAATAGAAGTGTCGTCAGGGACGCATAAGAATATCTGTGTTGGCCCTTGTTATTGAAAACAGCAACCTCCCAAGTCTGAGGTCTTTTCATTCCATACGGCACCGGCCTACAGTTGTCACGATTCATCTGTCGCCGGGCTCGCGTACCTTGCATGCTTGCATCGACGATCGGGTTAAAAGTCCCGGCAGAGTTCTGGAGCGTTACCAGGTCAATGACACAACACGAACGCCGCCAATATAGCCGGAAGACGCTGAACCCGCTTCCGCATATCAACCTGCCGTATGATAACGGAGGCATTGTGCTCGACGTTTCAGAGCAAGGTCTCCGGTTTCGCGCCACCGCTCCCCTAAAACAATCGGGGCCAATTCCTTTTTCGTTCACATCGCATTCCAAGCTAGTCACCGGTATTGGTGAACTGGTGTGGATGGACAAAGCGAAAAAAACAGGCGGCTTGCGATTCACGGAGCTGCCCTATAGCGCCCTCGAGCAAATTCGAAAATTGCCTCAGAACACAAACCTGCGGCCGGGAATAAGCCATGACTTGACCTTGCACATCCCCGCGCCGGACGAATCTGCGTTTTCGATCACAAACCGAAATGGCATAAGTGCCAGACTCGCATCCAAGGTTGTTTCCGAGCTTGATAGGCTACTGCCCGAGTCATTCATGTCGAAAGTACGAGAGGGCTGGCTCCCCGTGTTGGGAAACGCTTTGGCGAAACTACGCGCGCTCTCTCCCGAGGCCTACTTCCAAAAGCAAAACCGATGGCTATTCAAAACAACTTTTGCATTATTTCTGGGAATTGTGATTTCCACCCTGGTCTACGTCGACCATCGCCCTGCCGGTGAATTGCTAATCAGGCTGGGAACAAAGCTCGCCGGGGGAGTTAACACCCTGACACCCGCGCCGGCAACTGCTTCACTGGCCCCCCGCGTCGAAGACGTCTCTGCATACAAATCAAACGTGGATGGTCCGGCGGCACAAGCAGTCCCACAGTCCGTGACTTCAGTCCCCGGGAAAACCGCCGAAGAAATTTCAGCAGGAACGCCCGCCCCGCAGGCTCAGGAGGCTACTGTCCGGCTTCCTAAGCCCGGAGCACCCCGCACGGAACTAGTTGTACAAGTCGCGGCACTGAAGGAAGAGGGTGACGCCCGCGAGCTGACCGATCAGCTCCGGCAAAAGAATTTCCAAGCGTTTGTCGGCACCCTTCCGGTCGATTCATTCTATCGCGTGATGCTGGGCCCGTATGCAGACCATGCGTCCGCGCGCGTTGTCCTCGACAAACTCAAAAAGGCAGGCTTCGACTCCTTTATCCGGCGCGAGCCTGTTGCGGAACGGCTCGGATCTTAGCGGATGGTTACGAGCCGATAGGAACCTGCAACTTGACCGGCTTGTATTGTACAATTCGCGTCCGGTAGCAAACCGAACCACCGTCCTTCGATCTCATTAAACAGGGCGCCGCTACTTTTGGGACCCTGGAAGGACAACATCGCCAACTTGCTTATTATATTCCGCCATCTCTGATGGTGAGCAGAGCAACTCCGGGATATCGAAATCGGGCCGTAGCAAGTGGAGAGGGAACTTGTTGAGGCCCTGCCAAGGTTCCGTGTACATCTTCGGGTCGAAAATTGTAACCGTGATCTCCATGTTGTCATGGTCCACCCGGTGAAACCGTTCCTCCACCCGCAAATCTTCGCTATGCGGACGACCCGCATGATCCAGCCAGCTTTTTGGATTTAGCCCGGTCGTCTCGACGACGAACGTGTAATCATCCACCCATTTTCCGACGGAGTACCCGTTCCAACGCGGCTCGGGGTCCTTGGGCAGCTCTCGTCCATCGGTCCAGATGACGCGGTAGTTGCCGTAAAATGGGCTTAAGATAATGATCTGCTTCGCCGTCTGAACGAGGTTGATGGTCCTGAATTCCCAAAACTCCATGTACGGGAACCCGAGCGGATCACACGAGTCCGCTGGATCATTCGCGAGCACGGAAGGAACTTGTCTGACACTCGGTCCAGAGGGCTTATTGGCCTTGAGCGCTTCCAGGCCCAGGGGCGTGTAGTGCAGCGGACGCATTATGCCCGTCTCGTCTGTGCGCCCGCCTTCAACGCCCTGTCCCCGTGGTGCTTCCAGTGCCGGGTGTTCGAGCACGCCACTTACCTGGAGCGCCCCATCCGCTTCTGGCGCATTCCAGATCCCAGACAAGTCATGGCGCGGAGCCGGGGCTGACTTTTTCCCGACGTACGCGGATTTGGGCGGCGGGACGTCATTCCATGTCGGCGGAGCGGTTTGAGCGCGCAGTATCGGCGACAACGTCGATCCTGCGATCACGGCCATAATCGAAACCACTAAGCGCTTGGACATTTTCGAAATCCCTCCTGTAACTTAGATTCCAACTTTTCGAATTTGCCTGCGACTAGGGCAGGAAATACCACACACCAACATGGAATAGGCTCGGGCCGCTAGTTGTTGCGGCGCTGACCCTCTCCCAAGCGATTCCTATGGCTGGGACCGCTTACCATTGATCACGATACGCCTTCTCCGCCCGGTTGGGAATCCGCGGAACGGGCACATTCCGATAAGCTTATCAGGACCTCGCTGAAATGGGCCACAGCACACGGGTCACGATTATTTGGAAATCGAATCACGCACCACCGTCTGATCGGCGATCGGTACCCACAACACCAGACGGTCCTCAGGTCCGAGGTTGCGGTTCCGGTGGCCTTTGGTCGGGGCGAGGTCTTCAATGAGCTCTATGTCTCCGGGATTTAGAATGATTCTCTCCCCTCCCGAAAATTCAACCTCCTCATGGCCGGCGAGATCGAAAATATATTGCCGGCGCGGTCCTGGATGGAACGCTCCAAAATCCGCGCCGGGTGCATCGGGTTTTGACCTGCGGAGCGTAGCTCCCGTTGTCGTTTCCATTAGGTTGGCGACGTTATTTTGGTCGAAATTCATCACTTCAATCTTTTCCACGTGCGACAGCCCATCTTTGCCCGTATAGAACCGGTACATCATCGCCGGATTGCCTCCTTGGGCGGCAACCACATCATTCCGCGTTTGTCCGCAAAACAATAGAAAACAGATCCCGACCGTTACAACAGCAATGGAAAACCTGAGCATCGGTTTCATGGAGTGCTCCTAATTGTCGTTTTCAGGATTACCCGCTTCCAGTTCTGAAAGATCGGTGATATTTGCGATTTTCACGGTGTGACCAAGACACATCCTAGGCAGTGCAATGCAAGATTTCAAGGAGAGTCCCAAACAAAGAGCCCGATAAACGGCGTAATTGTAATCTGGCCCGAGTCACATCCGGCTGAAGTTCACAGTTTCCGAGAAGACGACCTCAGCCACGATTACTGCGCGTCACCAATCTTACGGGACGAGAGGTAAGCGGCTATGTTGATCATATCGTCGATCGTCAATTTCTCTACTACCGGTTTCATCATGTCCGTCCATGTCCCTGTGCGAGCCCCATTCTGTGTGTCGAAAAGCTGGCGCACGATGTAGCCAGGAAGGCGTCCTGCGATTCCCGGGATGCGGCCGAGGCCCAGCAAGTCCGGGCCGTGGCAATAAATGCACGCAATGGTCTTGCCATCAACATCGTTCATCACCAACCGTTCCCCCTTCTTGATGCTACCCACCGGCACATAGACAACGGCGTTGGAACGCGGGTTTTTATAAATGAACGCTTCCGGAGTCTCTGGCATTTCAATGAGGCGGTTCCCGAGCGGCTCTGTCTGATTCCCTGGCAAGGGGAAGTACAAACCGGCGGCGACGAGACGTGTCTTGGGAACCGTCTTGCTTTCGATAACCTTGATCCTGGATATTAATGGAATCGCCCCATAATATTTGGCGGATTCTTTTATCTCATCGTCGGTCATGGCCTTGGCGTACTTAATCATATTGGGCGTGTTGGATTTTCTGGGATCCGCGCTCTTCCTCAATCCGGCCCTGAAATCCTCCATCGTCTGCACGAAATAAGCGTAAGGGAGGGCCTCAATCGTGGCGTTTGCGGGGTCGCCTTTCCCGTTTGTGTAGTGGCAGGCAGGGCACGCCAGTACGTCCGGTTTCCGTCCTTGCGCCACGATCTCCGGCATTTTGGAATGGTCATCGGGATACCAATCGACCGTCCCCTGATTGCGCATCTGCGTCAGCGTAAGGCTTACGGGGCTGCCAGGGAGACTGATTACTTTACCGTCATCTACAGCAAGTTTGTCCGTCGGCGTGGGAGTTGGCTCTTCCGATGGGGGAGAGCCCAGAGGGGTCTTAAGGCCGTACGCCCAGGGCGGCGGCACGCGATTGGTTTTTCCTTGTTGCGGGGGAATTGCGAAAATGGCGGGAGCAAGAAATAAAGCCAGCGCCAATCGCCAGACACGAACCCTCATGAGAGCCCCGTAGGCCATTTTAGGTTACAAATGAATATTATTTTTATTCCGGGACAGAGCGACGCCATCCCGCTAGCCGGGTTTAAATTCATATTATCCGGAATTTCCGATTTGGACTTTCAGCTCGCGCATCGTAATACTCCTTCTACCCTTGACGCAAGAAATCTGTGACCGGAGCAGCCCGCCAGCGAGGATGAGGCGTTCCGACGGCTCGTTTGTGCCATCTGACGAGTCCTGCTCGCTGTCGCGTAATCGATTTCTCAGACACTATGCCGACCTTCCTCGTTCGACTCCGGATTTTGTAACCGCAAGCAGAAGTAACCTTCCGCGTCATGCGATTAATTCATCAGGCCGAATCGGGGCCACATTCCGATAAGCGACTTACCAGGACTTGGCCGGAACCTAACTCTTTCTTCTTGCCTCTTGTAGCGTCCCGATGTATTTACGGGCATCGATAGTCAACGGACAGAGGAGTTAGGACAACTGAGGAGATGCTTTCTCTCGACCGAGCTTTGTCAGTCCTCGCGGTAACGTGTGCCCTCACACAGGCCCTTGGCTGTGGCCCGCCGCCTGTGCCTTCCCAAACTGTCGCCGTATACGCTTATGTGTCGAATCAGCGGGACGAAACCATTTCCGCATATAGGGTAGCGGCCAACGGAACGCTTAGTGCACTTCCCGGCTCACCGTTCGCCGCCGGACGAAACCCCGCGGGCACGGCGGTGGAGCCTTCGGGTAAATTTCTGTATGTTGCCAACGTCCTGTCCAGCGACGTTTCGGGATACTCAATTGCTTCAGACGGTTCTCTTACGCCGATTCCGGGCTCGCCGTTTCCCGCCGCGTCGGGAGCCATTTCGGTGGCCATTGACCCCACGGGCAAGTTTCTGTACGTTCCGAGTTGCGGTGCCGACTGTTCCGGCAGCGGACCGGGCAGCATCGCGGCGTTCGCAATCACCACGGGGAATGGTGTTTTGGTGCCAGTGCCCGGATCGCCGTTCGCCGCCGGCACATATCCGTACGAGATGGCATTCGGGAACCCCGGCGGGTCTCCATCCGGCGGATCGTTTGCCTACGTCGTGAACCGCAGCTCAAATAATGTTTCCGCGTACAGCATTCAATCCAACGGAGCGTTGTCGGCGGTCCCTGGGGCACCATTCGCCGCCGGGAATGGGCCGCTGGCGGCGTCCGTCGATGCAGGCTTTTCGCGATTATTCGTCGTGAATACCGATTCGAACAATCT
Organism: Verrucomicrobiia bacterium; assembly: GCA_035604385.1. Classification (GTDB taxonomy): domain Bacteria; phylum Acidobacteriota; class Terriglobia; order Acidiferrales; family UBA7541; genus Palsa-360. The sequence goes on from DATNIO010000093.1 coordinate 35,821, forward strand.
CTCGATCTACGTTATGCATCTGGACGGGTCGCTGTTTCCAATTTCAGGCTCGACTACCTCCACCGGAACGCTCACGTCATCGATGGCTCATGATGCCAATCAGCACCTCTACGTCGCTGGAGCTAGCGGTGTCTTCGCGTTCACGGAGAACGCGTTCCCCCTCACCCCAATTGCAGGTTCGCCGTTCGCGGCCGGGACGGCCCCGAATTGTGTGCGGTTGGACCCCAGCGGCAAATTCCTTTACGTCGTCAATCAAGGCTCCGCCAACGTCTCGGCGTATTCGGCTAACCCGGCCACGGGCATTCTGAGTCAGATTGGAACGTTTGGCACCGGAAACGGTCCGTACTCCATAGCCTTCACGGGCGCTAGCAAAGCCCTTACATGGAACCTAAATGGAGTGCGGTTCACCAATGGAGACACCGCATCAGGTTCATTCGCATACAACGCGGACCTGAACATAGTCAGCAACATTAACATAGTCACGCCCACGACAACTTTCACGAAGCTTGCCTCAACCATCCCGGTGACTCAGTTCGAGTTCGTGTTCGTCCCAGACGTACCCCTTACCAATGGAGTTCCGACCCCCGCTCTGGTTCTCATTCCCTCGCCAGGACTGACGAACGCTGGTGGAACGGTTCCTTTATTTGGCGCGAACGGGTTTAGCATCGAAGGAGCGATTTGCGACAACGCTTGCGACGGCGTAACAACGGGAGCTCAAGTTAATCAAGGGTCTCTCACCGCTGCCACTCCGCAGTAAACCTCAATTGCGAGCCACTCCAGGCTTGGTCGCTAGCGGGCCAATCGTCAACTAGGAACATACGGAAAATAGCGACGCATTATGAACCCCGCGCTACTAAAGAGACTTGTCAGAACACTTCTCACATCAGCTAATTCTTCGCTTGGGTACGAGGGAGCATGGGTCACAGTCATGGAAAGGAATCGACCCACAGTTACTAGTCCTTGGTCTCTTCGTTGTCGCTTTGCTCATATGGCTTGGAGTCGCCGGACATCGGAAGCGGGAACGTTAATTCAGTCCGACTGCTGCAAGGGTCTGTCTGCTGGATTTTTGTAGTATTCGACGGATATGTCCTGATAAACGCTGCCAGCTCAACCGGTCAATGCAACACCCTATAACCAGTTGATCTGACAATACTTCCAATCGAGAATCAATCTGTGCGATAGGACTCAATCGGAACCTAAACAGGGCTTTTGTTTTGCTTGAATTGACGCCCGCGAACGAAATCAGCCTCCTAGACCCCTACGAGAAGACTTTGGGCAAGTGTTGCACTGACCCATTGAGACCACCCGACTTATCGGGTCCTATCCGGCCTGTCATGTGCGGTCCGCCCTTGTGATGGTAACTTCCGAGGAGTCGACGACACTCCCTAATGAGGGCAAATGCAGTCTGCTCGTTCTCCGCGCAACTCTTGCGATAGCGCCCGAATTACTGTACCGAAGAAGTCGCTTTTCCGTTGAACACCGCGTCGATCGCCGCCTGGGCGCATTTCTCGCCGTCCGCACTAGAGACGCCCATCGCGCCAATGACTTGGCCGTCGACCACGATAGGAAGCGCACCCGGTTGTGGGAAGTCGTGCATGAAGGTCGGCGCCAAATTCTCGCCGCTGCGGACCATCTTGTTGGTCTCCGAAGTGGGGCGCCGCCAGCGCAGGGCGGACTTGGCCTTCAACAGCGCGGTGTCGATCGAATTCATCGGCGCGCCTTCCATGGCGTGGGACTCGATGAGATTGCCGCCCCAATCCAGAATCGCCATCGCCACGATTTTCTTGTTCTGCTCGGCCCAAGCGGAACAGGTGTCCGCCAAGGCACGCGCGCCGGCGCTCGATATAACTTTGATATCCATGGTCGTCTTGAGGTCGCTGGCCGCTTGCTTCGCCGGCACCGCGCGCGCCTGCTGCTGAGCGTGCGATTGCACGGGCAGCGACAGCATTAGTCCCGTGATTGTTCCCGAGATGATCAGAATTTTCTTCATGTCAACCCTCCTCCGGTCCTGAAAATCGAATCTGAAATCTGTTCACCGGAAAAATTCGACCTTCGCTTCACGGAACCAGACGAAATTCATAGGCGCGACCGAAATCGGCCCATTGACGCCGAAGATTGCGATCTGGAACTTGTCGCCCGCTTTGACAGCATCGGCGAGCACCACGCGATTGGGCATGTTGAAGCCTTGGATCGTGGCCGGGCTGGGGTAGCCCGGGCGGCGCGGCATCTGCCCATTTACCCAGACCTCCGCGTAATCATCCACGTACGCCGTGAGCACTGCCGTGGCGCCCGAAGTGTCAAAGTCCCCGATTTTTGCCGGTATAGTCAGGGTCGCGCGGTACCAGATGAAGGATACTTTGCCGCCCCCACGCCGGTCGGCCAGCCCCTTGGCGTCGATTGTTGGCCACGACGAATCATCGAAGCCTGGTTCGCCGGCGTGGGGCTGGATGTCGTACGACGTCTTATATCCGGGCATGGCGTTCGCAATCGCCGGTCCTTCGACAATCTTCGCCTCCATGGTCTTCCACTGCGCGCCGAACGTCGCTGATCCTTCCGCTGTCATCAGATCAACCACCTTTAGAGGTACAAGTGAAGGCGGCATTTGAGGTAGGGGCGCAGGCGCAGGCGCGGCAGAGGCAGGAGCCGGCGCTTGCCCGGTTGCAATCGTCGGAATCATCATCGGAGCAGCGGCCAGCGCGGCGCACGTCACGAGCCTGATGAGATTTTGCTTGCGCATCTTTCCCCCTCCAGTTATCCGGGTTCCCCGTTTTGCAACCCGATCGCCCGCGAGCATACTCCCAATCGCCTGCAATGGAATGGATTTTTCATCATTGCTTTCGTTTGAATCCGAATTAGTAGGAATCCAGAAATTTCGTGAAGTGTAGGAAGCCTCCTTGTGCATTGTGGACTTCTCCTGTCGGCGACAAAACGAATTAACGGCCTTAGCTCTCCTCCACAAAACGTCTTGCCATTTGGAGGGCTCCCTTATAGGCTCCCTGCTGCGCGCTTACCCCTAGCACGCCAACAGGACACCGAATCGGCGAAGAATGCCACGCCACGAATGCGCCATGGTGTTTTACCCAGGGGCAAACGATCAGTTTTAGCTGGGCTGCCGAATCAGATGCGCAGTCTTCTTGGAGGAATCCCATGAAAAAAGTTGGTTTGATGATTTTGATGTTGGTAGTCGGCGTGACCATTGGCGTCAGAATTTCCGGCAGGCTTTCCCCCGTCGAGGGGCAGGCGAAGCCTGGAACAGGATTCGCCGCCGTCCCCGGAGCAGTAGGAGGGCAGGATCTGACCGGCGCCTACGATGTGGTGAAGAACTGGCCGAAGGACGTCAGCACGCTGCCCGGAAACGAGAAGTGGACTTACGGCGCGGGCGAAAGCGTCTTTGCCGAAAGCCCCAATCGCATTTATGCTCTCTATCGCGGTGAATTGCCAAAGATGGCGCCGCCGAAGGCGATGTTGCTGCCGCAAGCCGGCCCCAGCATTAGTTTCCCGGTAGCAGGATTCTGGCGAGATGCCACCACGGCATCGCTGCCCGGAACGGGCGGCACGGATCAGGACACCAGGGAATGGCTGACTTCCTGGGAAGGGAAGTCGCCCGACCTCGGAATCAAGGGCCCGCCCTACCGCGAATTGGGCGTAGACGCGAAGTGGGAGAATTGCCTGGTCGTGTATGACGGCAGCGGAAACATCATCGAGACCTGGAAGCAATGGGACAAGCTCTTCCGCCGTCCTCACTCCGTCTATATCAGCCCCTACGATCCGGAAAAGAACGTGTGGATCGTGGACGACAACATGCAAGTCATCTACCGGTTCACGCATGACGGCAGCAAGCTCCTGCAGACAATCGGAACGCCGGAAATTCCCGGTGACGACGCCACTCACTTCAACCGTCCGACGTACCTCGACTGGCTGCCGGATGGCACCTTCTTCGTCTCCGACGGCTACACCGGAACGCGCATAGCCAAGTTCGACAAAGACGGAAAATTTCTCATGCAATGGGGCATGAAAGGCGGCCCGCGCCGCGGTGGCGATAACGAGGCTCTCGAGACTCGTCCCGGCTATATGAGCAACGTGCACGGGGTCGCCATTGACCAGAAGACCCGCCACGTTTTCGTGAACGATCGGAACAACCATCGCATCCAGGTGTTCGACGAAAACGGCAAGTATCTCTACGAATGGAAGATTGACAATCCGCCTTCCAGTCTCCACTTGCTCTACATCGGATCGGGAAGCACCCTCTGGACCTTCGATCGCACCACTAACAAAATGATCGAGTACGACCTGCAAGGCCATCTGCTTTACACCTGGGGGAGCATGGGGGACTATCCGGGCTACCTCTGGGGCGTACACGGATTGAGCGTCGACCAGGACGGCAATCTGTACCTCGCGGAAGTGGACTCGGGACGCATACAGAAATTCACGCCGAGACCCGGAGCCAATCCCGCGTTTCTGCTTGCCAAGCCGGTCTATTCAGCCTGGAAGCAGTAGCGAGACATCTGAAAGGGCTGGGCTGGCCGCGAATCGTTGCGGCCGGTCCGGTCCTTTGATTTTTCAGGTGCAAGTAGTTGGCAAATTATCGAAAAATCTCATTCCGCCAAATGAACGCCGGAATTTTCGATCTGGGCGTTTGACTTGGTGTCTTTTCAGGAATTGGGCATATAATGTGGCCACTTTGCGATCTAGAGCGAAGAAAAAATCAGGAGGTCCGCATGAACGGAGAAAAATTGCGATCCTTAAAAGCGCGGCGATTGTTTCTTGCTCGTCTTGGCGCGGGAGCCGGCGTTGTTGGCGCGAGTGTCGTAAGCTCTCCCGCGGCGGCAGCGCAGGTCGCGGCGGATGCGCCGTGGCGGCCCGCTCGCCACACGCAGGATGATTGGTACGAGAAGATTCCCGGCGTACACCGATTCCTGTTTGACGCCTCGACGGGGGAGAGCATGGGCTGGGCGCTCCAGTTCGCCTCCAACTACTTCATGGCGAACCAGGTGGCTTACGGCCTGAAGGAAAGCGACCTCGCCGTTGTCATCGTCGCGCGCCACAAGGCCACGTCGTTTGCCTACAACGACGCGATTTGGGCGAAGTATGGCAAGCAAATCTCCGAGCAAGCCGAATTCATGGATCCGAAGACAAAGGAGCCGCCCAAAATCAATGTGTATGGTCCGGCGGGCGAGACCCCGCAGGCAGGAAAAATGGAAGCGCTGATCAAGAACGGCGTCCAGTTCGCCGTTTGCCAGATGTCTACTCGAGGGATTGCAACCAGAATCGCCAAGGCCAACGGCCTCGAGCTCGACAGCGTGGTCAAGGAAATCACCGCGAACCTCATTGGGAACGCGCGAATGGTTCCGGCGGGAATTCTGGCGGTGAATCGCGCGCAAGAACGGGGCTACTCGTTCATCTACTCAACCTGAACGGTGCTCGTCGCAGCGTTCACCCACATATCTTTCGGACCCTCGGATACTTTCGTATGGTAATCTCTGGCTAGTTGTGCCGGCCGCTCCAACAAAAATCAGAGGAGCCAGAAATGAAAACATTGTTCAGGGCATTCGCTCTCACGATCCTGTTTGCATCTTTCACCTATGCCGCTCCCGGCGGAGTAATTTCCGGCACCGTCAAAGGACCGGATGGGTCCACGTTCAAAGGTGCCTTCGTGCGCGCGCAGAGCGCGAAAACCAAAATCACGGTGAATGTACTGTCCGACCGGAACGGCGCCTACCGGATTCCAAACCTGGAGGCGGGCGACTATCAGGTAACGGCAGTCGCGGTGGGCTACAAGAGCGATCCTCGCACCAACGTGAAAGTGGACGCGGAGCAAACAGTATCTCTGGATTTCGCTTTACAAAAGGGAACGGTCCGTTGGGCCGACCTCTCCATTCACGAAGGGCAGGCTCTGCTGCCCGAAGGCGCCGGTAAACAGTTGTTGTTTTACAGGTGCATGAGCTGCCACGGACTCCAGACTAAGATTGCCGCGGTTCGCCGCGATGAAGAAGGCTGGCAAAACTGCGTCGCCTTTATGCGCGACCGTGAGAGCGGCGTTGGCGACTTGCGGATTACGGAGGAGGACGGTGCGGCAGTCGCCTCCTATCTCGGCAGAACCTTTAGCCCTGATTCGGACCTCCCCCGTTCTCCGGCGGACCTGCCCGAATATCCGAAAGCAAAACACGCGGAGTTCAGCGACGAAGCAATGAAAATTGTTTACGTCCTCTACGATTTGCCGAAGCTGGGCCGCATCCCCTGGGTCGCCTATCCGCAAAAGGATGGCAGCGTCTGGATGCCCCATTCCTGGACAGCCGATCAAATCGCAAAACTCGACCAGCGGACAGGCGAAGTTCAGGAGTTCGACGCTCCCATTGGCACGAGAAAAGCGTTGCACCTGCATTCCGTGACCGAAGCCCCGGATGGCATGGTTTGGTTCTCCGAAGATGCGGCATGCAAGCTCGGAAAATTCGATCCTGAGACGCGGAAGTTCACCGAATATCAGCCCAATTTTTGCAAGCCGAAGGACGAAGATGCCAAGACCGGGCGCGGAATGAACTCGATCGGCTTGGGAAGCATGAACTCGATTCGTCTCGATCGTTCCGGGAACATCTGGGCTGGCGGTTCGATCCTCTTGCGGTTCGATCCCAAGAAGGAAGAATTCATGGAGTTCCCCGAAGCGCGCACGCCCTACGGCATCGAGCTCGATCAACAAGGCAACATCTGGTTCGCCGAGTTTCCGCGCGAAGGCATGATCGGGAAGATGGATACGAAGACGCTGAAAATCACAAAATGGACTCCACCCACCACGGAGAAGCTCGCCGCGCTAAACAAGAATCAGCCCGATGAAAACTATGGCAACAGCGCGACTCATCCCAAGACGTCGGGTCCGCGGCGAATTACCGTTGACTCACAGGGAATCGTCTGGTTTGGCGAATGGTGGGGCAATCAAATCGGCCGCTTCGATCCGAAGACGGAAAAGTTCCAGGAATTTGCGTTGCCCGATCCGGATCCCACGCCCTATGCGATCGCCGTCGATCGAAATGACAATGTCTGGTACAGCTCCTACGATGACGATATTCTCGGCCGCCTCGACCCAAAGACAGGTTCGGTCGTCGAGTTTCCTATGCCATTTTCGGGGAACGGCATGCGGGAACTCATCCCGGATTCGCAAGGGCGGATCTGGTTCGGCACGCCGTTCAACAACAAGGTAGGATATTTCATTCCGCCTGAGCAGCCGAAAACAGCGCAGCGATAGTAGACTTAACTCATACCTGCGAGCCCTGCTATCGTACGGCGTCCTTCGTCTAACCCGGCGCATGGCAGAAAGCCAACTCCCCAGGAAGTGGCAGAAACCGTGTATCGCTAGGAGCCAGACGACTCTCGCGCAGCGAAGTCTCGGCGGATTCGCCTAAACTTGAGCGCAAAGAGGATTAGGCACACTCCTATTCCTGTATCCAGGATTAGCACCGGCAAAAGAATCCATCCCCATCCTTGAGGCACCCGGGCCGTAAGGTTTTTGCGATGAAATACGATACCTACCGCCTCGTCAGCGAGGATGAGGACTCCGGTTGTGAAAACAAGGACAGATATTTTCCTCCTCGTTGCGGAAGATCTCATCGGTATTTTGCGCGCCAGCAAAGCGCCAATCGAATAAGCGACGGCGGCGTAGAACGGAAGTGTCACTCCCGTTTGGTCAATGCAGTGATTCTCTGGGCGGCAACCCCATCCGAAGAAATAGGAGAATCTCGCCTGAAATGTCATTCCGAGCACCGATGGCAGCCGAGCGAAATCGTAAACCAACCAAACGTAGGGGAGTACCCATATCCAAAGCATCGACTCGTGCCCGAATAGGTCGCTGACCAGCCAACCAAGCAGCAAGGCGACGACTATTTGCACCGGAAAGTACGGCATCCCCGTCAATGCTCCGGCAACATCATGTATTGTGTTGGTGCGGCCCCATGGATTTGGAATCTCGAACACTATGTTGGTGAGCATGCCAGCTAAAATCAAAACTCCAACCGTTCCAATGAATAGGTGGACCAACAGCGTTAGTACAAACTTAAATTTTGATGAATGGAATCTCTCTTCAGAAGTGTTGGTCATATAACTGGGCTCGGCATGGTTTTTGCCGGAGAGTATATCCCCCTACACAGGAGTTTTCAGTTTGATACTAAGGGACTTCTTGAAATTGGGACATTACCACCTACCGGGCACGGTCGACACGAGCGCGAGAGGCTAGTATTGTTGGCGCGACGGAATCGAGAAAGGACAGCGGATGGAGAACGTTACCAAACACAAAAAGACTGGGCCGCTCGAAGGTCTGAAGGTGGTCGATCTTTCGCACATCATGGCCGGCCCCGCCTGCTCGATGTTGCTGGCGGACATGGGCGCCGATGTCATTAAGGTGGAAAAAATGCCGGGCGGAGACGACGCGCGGAGAATGGTGCCGCCAACAATCGGGGATGAATCCGCAGCGTTCCTGATCATGAACCGCAACAAGCGCGGCATCGCATTGAACCTGAAGACGGAAGAAGGCCGCGGCGTCCTCTCCCGTTTGCTGAAGGACGCTGACGTTTTGATCGAGAACTATCGCCGCGGCACGATGGAAAAGATGGGCTTCGGCTACGACGCGCTGCATGCGTTGAATCCGAAACTGATCTATTGCTCGATCTCCGGATTCGGACGGACTGGGCCCTACGCCGATCGCGGCGGCTTCGACTTGGTTGCGCAAGGCATGACCGGATTGATGAGCATTACAGGGGAACGCCCAGGTTGTCCGCCAATGAAGGTTGGAGCGCCCGTGACCGACATCACCGCCGGAATTCTCGCGTGCGTGGGCGTACTCGCAGCCTTACATGCGCGCGAGTCCAGCGGGCAAGGGCAGATGGTGGACACGTCGCTGTTTGAAGCAGGGATCACTCATACGTACTGGCATTCGGCCATTTGTTTTGCGACGGGCCAAGCGCCGGGGCCGATGGGGACAGCTCATCCATTGAACGCGCCCTATCAGGCGTTTCCGGCGTCGGACGGCTGGATCACCGTCGGCGCCGCGAATCAGGAAAATTGGTTGCGGCTGCTCGAGGCGCTGGGAGCGCCGGAACTGCGCGACGATCCGCGCTTTGTAAACAACGCGGGGCGGATGCGCAATCTATCCGAGCTGACGGAGGCGCTGACGCCGTTGTTCCAGCGCCGCACTGTCGCCGAATGGCTGCATCGTCTGGAGGAATCCGGCGTCCCGGCGGGACCTGTGTTGGACATCGCGCAGATGCACGCCGATCCACAGGCGCTAGCGCGGGAAATGATTGTCGAGACGACACATCCCACGGCCGGAAAGGTGAAAGCGATCGGTTTGCCGATTAAATTTTCGGATACGCCGGGTGGCGTGCGCAAGGCCGCACCACTTTTCGGCGAACACACCAGGGAAGTGCTTCGTGAGCACGGCTTCTCCGATGCCGAGATTGACCGAATGGCGGAGCTCGATGCTATCCAAATGCCAGCCTCAACCAAGAAAGGCGCAACTCGATGAGCCAGGAAATCCTCTATGAAGTCAAGGATGGCGTGGGCCGCATCACGTTCAACCGCCCGCAGGCTCGAAATGCATTCACCTTCCGGATGTACGAGCGGCTTGCGGAAATCTGCCAGCAGGCCTCGGCCGATTCGTCCGTGAAAGTTCTGGTGCTGACGGGCTCGGATGAAAAAGCATTCGCGGCAGGAACCGATATTTCCGAGTTCAGGAATTTTTCCACCGCGCAGGACGCGCTGGATTACGAAGAGCGCATCAACGGCCTGCTCGACTCTTTTGAACGCATCCCCATTCCGACCATCGCCGCCATCGCCGGGGCCTGCACAGGAGGCGGCACGACGATTGCCGCTTGCTGCGACCTGCGTATCGCAGCGGCCAATGCCCGCTTTGGCGTGCCGATTGGCCGCACTCTCGGCAATTGCCTGTCGATGTCAAATTACGCCAGGCTAGTGGCGCTGCTAGGGCCGGCGCGCGTAAAGGAAATTATCTTCACCGCCCGCCTGATCGATTCCGCAGAAGCGCGCGCAATCGGACTCCTCAGCGAAGTGCTGCCCGACTACGGGGCCCTACAGAGCCGCGCGGACGAACTCGCGCGAACGGTCGCCTCCCAGGCCCCGCTCACGCTGCGCGCCACCAAAGAAGCACTGCGCCGCATCAAGGAAAAAATGACCCCCGAGGAAGATGGCAATCTGATCTTGACGTGCTACATGAGCCAGGATTTTCGCGAAGGCCTGGACGCCTTCCTGAGTAAGCGGACCCCAAAATGGACGGGAACATAGTTAGCCTATTAGGTGCGTCAGTGATTACCACAGAACGTCTGATTCTCCGCCCCTGGAAGAACGAAGATTTTCTTCCCTTTGCAGAGATGAATGCCGACCCAAGAGTGCGAGAGTTTTTTCCTTCGGTCCAGACGCGCGAGGAGAGCGATGCCGTAGTTCGGCATTTCCAGGCCACCTACGAGAGAGACGGATTCTGCATGTTTGCTACGGAACTAATCGCGACCGGGGAATTTGCAGGTTTTATCGGATTGCAGACGATGAATTTCGTTGTGCCGTCAGTGGAACAACCCGCCGTGGAGATTGGCTGGAGGCTGTCGCATAAGCACTGGGGTAAAGGGTTGGCAACCGAAGGCGCACACGCCGTATTTCGGTGTGCGTTTGACACTCTTCATCTCCGCGAAGTGGTTGCGATTACAGTGCCCACCAATCTTCGTTCACGGCGCGTGATGGAAAAAATCGGAATGCAGCATCTCCACGAACTGGATTTCGATCACCCGAACATTCCCGAGGGCCACCCCTTGCGAGCGCATCTGCTGTACGCGCTCAAAAGGGACGCTTTTGTCGAAAGCTGAAAAGGATCCAACGGGCGGCATAGCGCCAGTCAATGGCGCTATGGCATTTCTTGCGTCGGAACAACATTAGTCCCGTCGCGGGTAAATTCGAATCGAAGCGTCCATGTACTCAGGACGCCTCGGCCACCTACCTTGGGCGGCTTGAATTTCCAATCCTGCGCTGCTTCCAGGGCCGCTCGGGCGAAATATTTGCTCGGTCCGCGCGATTCGAGTTCCGCATCCTCCACGTCACCCGAACGGTCGACATTCACTTTGACGCTGACCCGCACCGTTCCTCGAATGCTATTTCTCGCGGACTGGAGCACTTCAGGCGTGGCTTGGTGAACGACCTCCCCGTGGGCCGGGGAGGTCGCCGGAAATTTTTCTACGGCGTTTGTTTCTTCTTCGTGCATCGACTCGGGATGAATCAAAGCAGGCACCGGAACAGGAGCTTTGGAGCTCCGTTCCTCCTCAGCAAAGTTCGATTTGTACGGTATAGTTGAACGTTCCTTCGGCGAGGGCGCCACTTGTTTCGGAGCAGGTGGAACGACCGGCTGTTCGACCGTGGCGACGGGAACCTGCGGAGCATCTGCATGGCGGCGCAAGAGCTTCGGCCCTGCCAGAATTGCGGCTAGCGCAAGCGCGCATCCGGCGGCGATAGGCACTGCGTAGCTGCGGCGTTTTGCGAGCGGCCTTGACGGCCGCGCGATAGGCTGCGGCTCAGGTAATGCAGTGCGGACCTCGGGCGCGATCGATCGGACCTGGGATTTTTGTGCGCGGCCCTCCAATCGAGTTGCGATTTCAGCAACCGTCCATCGGCCCTGAGGCTGGCGAAGTAGACAGTGACGCGCTATGTCGAGAAAAGGCTCCTGCAATGTTTGAGGGAAGAGCGGGTCCTGTTGCTCCGCCGTTCGAACGACTGGAAGATTTTGCGTCAGTGTCTCGACCAAGGTCATGCCCAGCGACCAAACGTCACCCGCAGCTGACATTGTTCGAAGCGCCGGGCTGATGCCCAGCGCATATTCGGGCGGATCGTACGGAGTCTGTTGGCCGGGACCATCCAGCGATTCCCCCGCGCGGCTCAGCGCGTCGCTCGATACTTTCAGTTCGTCGCCGCTGGCCATGATGTTGGCCGGTTTGATATGGCCGTGCACGAAGCCTTTGCGGTGAAGGTAGGCGAGAACGTCCAGGACGGAATCAAGCATCTCCCGGGCTTCGGCAGGCGTGAGCTCCCGGCCGGGAAGAACCTGCGCAAGGTTCTCCTCGGCGCACTCCATTACGACATAGACGAACAGCACGCCGTCAAGCTCGAAGCGACCCGTTTCATGGATCGGAATCAGGTGGGGATGAGACAGTTCAGCGGCCTGTCGCCAACGCGAGAGTTGAAGTTCGCCATTTTCTGGAGTCGCGGGAATAATTTTGATGGCGGCTTTTACAAGACGTTCACCTTCGTGGCGCTCGGTAAGGAATACCGCGCATTGTTCGGATCCGCCTAAGTATCGAAGCAGCGGAAATTTCCGGTCGAGAATATGGTTTTCCCATTGTTTCCAGTTGTCGGACATGATTCGACCTTCTCGAAGGGTAGGCCAGGGAGTGGCACCATTGTACGCAAGGAACGAGTCCAAGGTGTCAAGCGAATGCGGGCGAAGTGCCCATGCGGATAAGACGGCAGGGTGCGCGTGCAATTTGCCTGGCGCTTTTCGGCGCGCGTTCGCAGGACCGAGGGCGGCGCAGCTTTTCGCGGAATATTGCCCAATCGACTCCGATAAAGGGATAGTGACGAAGTGGTTGAATCCTAGATCCAGCGCCCCTGCGCGAGACTCCGAGAAGGACAAAAGCTTAGCAGCCACCTTTGAAACTGCGACTCACCCGCGACTCTCATCGGCTCAGCAATACCGAATTATAAATCCCGCCGGAAACTTTGGCCGAGATACTAAGGGCCTGTGGCAGCCACCAAGTCTTGCGCAGGAGGGCGTGGCGTGAGTGCTTCATGCGATCCGCGACGAAGGCCGCGAGCCACAATTCTCCAACGGTTTCAGCGACGAGCGTGCCGGAATTGTGTACGAACGGGCGCATGAGGGGATTCCTCTCGTACCCCCCATTTTCAATCACCATTCGGGTGGGAACGTCATCCAAGATGGCTGCTCCAGCGTTAATCTCTGCAAGGAGCGTCACGTGTTTGTCATAGAACGGGCGGGTAAGGAAATTGCCCTGCGGGGCAGGCTTGTCAGGGAGTAGCTCTTGGGCTGGAAGCTCCTGCGCCATCACAGGCGCAGCGATGAACAACAATGCGATTACAATGCGGGCTGGCAAGACCATGATCCACCTTCGTTCCTAGCAGTCAGTAAAGTTAACTCGACGATGGATGTGCGGGTGATCAATGGTCCGCGTGAGCGCGAGGGCCAATTTGGATACCTTGGGACCGGTGGCCGGATACGTCGAGGTTCATGATCCTGTCCACCGCGTCTGACCCGCAGGTGCTACACCGGCCGTGGGAATCCAGCGCAATTTGTTCGAGGCAGCTAACGCACAACCACTGCTTCCTCATTGGTTCCCTCGATTGCCGGGGGCCGAAGGGGTGGCGGAACATGTTTTGGTAGATGAGCAAAGGCTGGGCCAAGAGTGGAACTAGAGCAGCTTATCGTGGTGACTTGTGTTCTGTTGATCAAAGGCAATCCTACCGAAAATGCTGGCCTTATCTCGAACTCGGCTTAGAGGCGCATAGAAACACTTTTTGTCGCACAACCACAGAGCCGAAAAACTGTAAATGCTTCCAATCACTGCCATTTTTTACATCTGCACGGTTTCAACGCTGCCTGAGGTTTCCTGGCAATACAACACGGCGATCAAGGGATCACGACGAAGTTGTTAAATCCGCGGTTGGCGTCCTGGAGCGACGAAAGCCCTTCGTTCACTTCTTTGAGGGGGATGCGGCGGTGCTCCAACACCGAGAGATCCAGCGTCCCTGCGCGAGCCATCTCCGCCAGCTCTTGTCCCTCACCGGTCGTGAACCAGCAGGAGCCGATTAGTTGGATGTTCATTCCCATCAACCGGTGCACGTTCAACGGCAGCGGTTCGCCCACGCCGCCGATGTTGACGCCGCGCCCGCCGCGCCGCAGGGCATTCAACGCATCCTGCATGGCGCTTGACGGAGAGCCTGGCGGCAGCGTATCGATTACCGCATCGACGCCCTCGCCGTCCGTCACTTCCGTGGCCCATTCGTGAACGGGTCGTTTTCCGACCGCGAACACGAATATCCTTTTTGGAGCGAGAGCCTTCACGCGGTCCAGCAGCGTTTGATTGCGGCCGGTGCCGAGTATCGTCGTCACTCCCGTCGCCAAACCCACAAGCGCGACGCACAGGCCCAGCGCGCCGCCGATCCCGTTGACGAGCAACGAGCGCCCTGGACCAGCGCCCGCCTTGCGAATGGCGGCGTAGGCAGTCCCCAGATATCCGAATCGAGCGCCCTGCTCGAAGCTGACATTGTCAGGAAGCTTGACGAGCGCGCTTTGGGGCGCGGTGATGTATTCCGACATCCCGCCATACGGATATGCATCGAATACAACTTGAGACAAAGGCCCGCGCCCGAAATAACCCTGAAAAGTAAAACCGCGGCAGTTTACGATTTCGCCGCTTCGACAGGGGCGGCAGGATCCGCATCCGCGCGCCGGGTTGACGTAGACGCGCTCGCCCGTTCGGATCGAATGAACCTGGCTGCCAACCTGCGACACGATGCCCGCCACATCCAGCCCGAAAATCGCGGGAAGTTTCGGCAGCGGCAGGTAAGGAAACCACTCCGGCCATTTCGTGAGCACATTCTTGAGATTCGGCACGACTCCGCAGGCTTTCACGGCCACAAGCACGTCCGTCGGGCGAGGTTCCGGTATCGGCAGCTGCTCGAGCAACAAGGGCCCGCCGATTTCGTGCATGCGGGCTGCAAGCATCGTCTTCATCCCCGACTCCCCTGGATTTAATTTTCTCCAAATGCGGAGGCTGACACAGGCGATTTCCGCGACAGCCTATCACAACCCGCCCGCGAGCAGAGATTTCTACTCCGGCCTGCAGCATACAGGAATAGAGGGTGAGAATTGAATTGTGGAGGAATGGCGCAACCGCAAGATTTTCTGGCTGTGGGAATGCCGTTGTAGGTTTGGAGGGGGGCAGGAGAGCAGGATAACAAACTGAGCGCGGGTGAATCAGTCCTCCTCGGACACAATTCACCCCCTAGCGCGAATTCACTTTAATTTCGAGCTATTTGGCCTTCCATGCGAGCGACGGCTTAGTTTGCTGAAGCGCCGACTGGAAGCTCTTCGGTTTCCTTGCTTCCCTGAATCGACGATTGGGCGCGTTCGATCTCGATATGGCCCTTGAAATAGGCGCCTTCCTCGATGCTGATTCGGGTCGTCGTAATATCGCCAATCACCTGGCCGTCTTTCTTGATCTCGACGCGGTCGCGCGCGCGGAGATTGCCGGAGGCATTGCCGTAGACGATCACTTCGCGAGCGTTGATTTCCGAATTCAGCTGGGCAGTTCGCCCGACCGTCAGGCGGTGGCCACGAAGGGATATGTTCCCTTCGACCTTGCCGTCGATCTGCAGGTCTTCGTCACTGGTGATTTCGCCCTTTACCGTAATGGTTGAACCCAGACACGCCAAAGTGCGCGCGGAGGGAGCGTTGGGGCGGGGGGCCGGGCCAGCAGGTGCATTCATCGGCGCGCCGGGGATCCTCGACTCTTTGGACGAAGATGTCCCAGGCACATCGGGCTGCGTATCCTTATTCCACATGGTTCCTCCAACCTACGAGTCAAACGTCGATTCGGTCCTTTAGGACCCGTCTAAGGATTACTTTAGGCGGATGAGTCAAGAGGGGCTACCGCAAAATGGCAAAGAATTGCTTACAACTAAACCTGCCCACCGGGACAGGTCGGGCGGAAAGGAGCGGATGGGCACTAATCAGGCAGTGGCAGCTTTAGCGAGCACGGGAACTTTCTTGCCCAGCCCAACCTTCAGTAGCAGGATTTCGAGAATGCCGTCACTTAGTGATGCCTTTACCTGATCCGGGTTGATTTCAGACGGCAATTCCACGGTACGAAAGATTTGGCTGGAGCGCCGTTCGGCGGAGACGCCCTTCTCGTCACTCTGTTCCGATGCCTCTTCCCGCCTCCCGGTAATGCACACCGAGCGAGGCACCACGCGCACTTCTAATTCCTTTTCACTGAACCCCGGCACGGCAGCGAGGATCGCGAGTCCGGTCTCCGTCTCCAGGACATCTACTTGGACGTCCAGGAGAATCTCCGACACTGCCCGGAGCCAATCTTCACGGTCATGGCCATCCACAGATCCCCGAAGTTCAAACAACTCGTAGGCGCGACGCGAGATCAGATCTCTGAACTCTTGCGAGAGCTCAAAGAATGCATCGCCTGGATTCAGAGTAGACACCTCCGGCGCCAGGAATCGTTTCGATTCCGTTTCGATTCTCATGTCTGTTTTCTCCTTAGTGTGAACTTTTCAGAGTGAGTGATTTTGACTGGAACAGGCAACGTATGCGGCGTGGACAACAGAATCATTAACGGGCACGGTAGACCAAGTCAACTGTGGATATCAAGAAACATTGGAAGGAAGTGATAAGTGAAAGGCAACACCGGCCCACGATGAAACATTCTCCGCAGGAGGAGACGCCCCGGCCGTTTGCTGCGCTCGGCCGTGCGCCGCATCTTCACACCGCGCCTACTCGTAATACGCCGGCGCGTGCTTCAGCTTGTCGCTTTGCGTTTTCTCGTGATTGATCCACAACTGCGCGTGATAGAAGGAAATCAGATCGGCCATTCGCTGCATCGACAATTGCGTCTGAATTCTTTGCTCGGCGGGCATGGTGCTGAAGTAGGGGATGCGGCGGTTGTCCCAATTCTCTTGCAGGTGAACGGCGTCGCCGCTCAGCAAAATCCAGCCTGTTTTTGATAAATGAACGAGGCAGGATTGATGGCCGGGCGTGTGGCCCGGGGTATAGATGATCATGACCGAGCCGTCGCCGAACACGTCCTGGTCTTCCTGCACCAAATTCACCGGATGATCTTTCAGGAATGTAGGTCTCATGTCCGAGGGAGGTTTCGCAATCCCCGTTTTGCCCGCGGCAAAGTAGTAGTCATATTCAGCCTTCTGAATGAGGAACGGCACGGCAGGAAACAATTCGGCGTTGCCGATGTGGTCGGGATGAGTATGAGAAATTCCCACGAACTTTATGTCCGAAGGCTTGACGCCGATCGCGGCAAGTTGAGACTCGAGCGTCTTCGCGCGTGTCCAATGAATGTCCGTCGCCGGATTGTTGGCCGGATACCAACCGTCGGGCATGGAGGCGACCGCATCGGAAATTCCGGTGTCCCAGAGAAAATAACCGTCGGCGTGATGGATCAGATAGCAGCTGACCGAGATGTCGATCGGCTTTCCGACGTTGACGCCAACCGTCCACCGGGACTCGTCGTTGGCGTGGCCTTGCCCGCAATCGAGCACATACAGCCGGTCGACGCCTTTGCCGCTCGGTTGCGCCCAGGACGCGCTCGACAAAAACAATCCGGCAACTGCCAAGAAAACTATGCTGACACGCTTCATTGGAAGACTCCTGCGTAGCTTTTCATGGAATTTTGGTGATGACTCCCGGGAACGCCAATCTCCTGATTGGCGCCGCGCAAAACGTCCGCCGCAGCGGAGAGATTGGCGTTCCCGGGGTTCCCTCGTGGATTTTTATTTGTCCGGCCCACCGGGACATCCTCCGTTGGCCCCACCGCAATCGCCTCCGATATGTTCCGGCATTCCTTTTCCGGCGACCTCGGTCCTCATCCCTGCGGGATCCTGAATGGACCAGCCATATTTGCTATCCGCTTGCGGTTTGTAGCCGCGCCGCTCCAGTTCGGCTTTGGCGGCATCCCGGTCGAAATTCTCTACCGCCAGCGAGAAATGCGCGACATACGCTTTCTTTTCGGGGTGCTGGCTCTGGCGGAGATAGAAATAATTCTCACCGAACTTGAGGAAACAGATCGGCCCACCTTGCGCGTCCACGCCGAACACATTGCCCGGCTTGTAGTAGACCAGTTTCATTCCCAGCAGGTTCATATAGAAGTCCCGCGATTGATCCACGTCGGCAACGTTGTAAACCAGATGGCTCACGCCAAAGGCCTTGAACCCCTTACCGTCGGGCCCGGGAATCGAGCTAAGGTTTTTGGTGCCATCCGATTCTTTGGCGGTTGGCGACGCGGCCCCGGGAAAGACGCCCTTCGTCGCGCAGATTTGAATCGTGGTGCCGCTCGGGTCCTTGATGGACCAGGCGTAGGCGCCGTCAGGTTTCGGTTCGAGCCCCCGGCGTGTCAGTTCGGCTCCCACCGGCTCCAGTTGAAAATTCTCGATGGAGAATGCGAAGTGATCGACGTTGCCCTGGCCCATTTGCGCGGACCAGTTTCCGGCCGGCCGGTCGAGCGGCCTGTTGAGCGGGCGAATGTAAATGGCATTCGGTGGATCGCCGCATTCGACCGAACATTGTTTGCCGTCGTCATAAACAAGCTTCATCCCGTACAAATTCACATAAAAGTCGCGGACCTTCGCGTAATCGGCGACTTGATAGTTGATGTGATTGTAGGCCACTGCTTTGAGGACCATGCCGCCGGACATCGCTGTTTGCGCGCCGCCGCCGGCAAATGCCGTGACTTCGGGCGACACGCTTGCAGCGAATGCCGCGGTCGCTGTCAGGCCCAGCGCCTGCATGAGCTGGCGCCGATCGATTTTTCCGCTCTCGAACGCCTTGCGGAGCCCTGCAATATTTTGTTTCATCGCTGATCCTCCAGGAACTGTTCGCTCAAACTCAACAGCCGCAGTGACGGGATTGTATGCCTGATCCGTTTCAGGTGGCATAAGTTTTTGGTAGCACAGGCTTCAGCCTGTGGGGTTTGGTTCTTGCAAGGACTAACCCCCACAGGCTGAAGCCTGTGCTACTAAAAACTACTTCAAAAGCGGGCTTGCCTTTGCCGTTGGAGGATGCGGCCGCGACTGGAGGAATGCGTAAATGTCAGCCAGTTCCTGGTCCGAAATGACTTTGGCGGTATACGGCGGCATCTCTCCCGTAGGCTTGCGAAGGTAGCGAGAGAGCACATCGAACGGGACGGGGTCGGGAGCGATCCGCGGTCCGGTCATCGTTGAGCCTTGTCCTTCGCGGCCGTGGCATTCGTAGCAACCATTCTTGTTGAAAATCTTTTTTCCGTTTTCGGCATTTCCAGAAGGAGTATCGGAGGACTTTGATTCTTGGGCCGCGTCCATTGGCCTAACGTGAGCGGAGCCGAAATACAGAGCAATCGCGAGAGCCAGAGCGACCGCGAACCTGTAGCCACGAAAAGTTTTCATCCTTGCTCCTTGGGGCGCTTCAAAGGGCGCCAGCTCGCTCTATCGAGGTTGAGTGACAACGTCGAGCAGTGCCGGCTCGCCGCGTTTGACCACCGCAATCGCTCGCCGCAGGGCCGGCGCAACCTCGTTGGGATCCGTGATTGGACCCTCGGCATATACGCCCATGCTCTGCGCGAGCTTGGCGAAATCCATAGTGGGGTCCTCGAACGTTGTGCCGATACCGGCGCGGTCGATTCCGCGATTGTGACGGTTGGCCATGCGCTGCACGTGCATCAGCTCTTCATGATAGGCGCGGTTGTTGTGCATCACGCTCAAGATCGGAATGCGGTGATGCGCCGCGGTCCACAGGACGGCGGGAGCAAACAGCAGATCGCCATCGTCCTGAATGCTGACCGAGAAGCGGCCATGCTTCTTGTTCGCAAGGGCTGCCCCTATCGAAGCGGGAGCGTTGTACCCGATACCGCCGCCGCCCTGCGTGCCGATGTACTGGTATTGCTTTTCAAAAGGCCACAGCCGCAGGGGCCACCAACTGAAGTGCCTTAGAATCGAGACGAGCGACCAGTCTTCATTCTTGATCTGGTTCCAAACCTCGGCGCAGAGGCGCCCCGTGCTGACGGGACTCGCGTCCCAAGCGTACGTCGCATCGGTCCGCGCCTGTTCCAGCGCGCGATCGTGCGCCGACGCCAGCTTGGCGCCGCGATCCTTTAGGGCTTGCTTGCGATCTGCGGTTATCAAGCGCTTGGTTTCCTCGATCAGCGACGGAAGAGTTGCTTCCGCATCGGCAGCCATGGCCAAATCAACTCCGGTGTAACGGTAGAAATCCTGGTAATTGGCTTTTGTGTACAGGTCGCCGGTGGTGATGCTGATCAGTTTCGCATCGCTCTTCATGATCGGACGCGAAGTCCGGTTCACTTGATCGTGCATCGTGTTCAGCGCGTTCCAGAAGTCCGTGGCTTCCAGTCCCATGATTACATCCGCGTTCGCAACCACAGCGCCGCGACGCGAAGATTGGTTGAGCGGATGCCGCGTGGGAAAATTCATGCGCCCGGCCTGATCGATCACCGGCGCCTGGAGCGTTTCGGCAAGCTCGACGAGCAAATCGATCCCGGCCTGCGTTCGCGCGTACCGGTCCACCACGATCAAAGGATTCTGCGCCTGAACCAGCATGCGAGCCGCCTCGGCGACCGAGCCGGAATCGCCCTGCGGAGGCGCCGCCAGCGTCAGCTTCGGAATGTGCAGCGCAGCGTCCGCGGGAATCGGATTTTCCTGGAGTTCGCTGTCCGCCACGAGAAGCACGGGCGCCATCGGCGGCGTCATGGCGATCTTGTAGGCGCGCACCGCGGATTCAGCGAAGTGCGACAAAGAGATGGGCGCATCGTCCCACTTCACGTAGTCGCGGACCATCGCCGCGGCGTCCTGGACGCTGTGTGGCCATTCCCCATACGCGGAGTCTCGTTTCGTGGCGTCCAAATTGTTGCCAATCACGATGTAGACCGGCACGCGGTCGCAGTAAGCGTTGTAGATGGCCATCGCGGCATGCTGCAATCCAACGGTGCCGTGCGCGAAGATGCAGAGCGGCTTGCCTTCGATCTTGGCGTAGCCGTGGCCCATGGCCACCGACGACTCTTCGTGGCAACAGGAGATGAACTCCGGATCCTTGTTGCCTCCGTAGTTGATCACAGATTCATGAAGCGCACGGAAACTCGAACCGGCAACCGAGCAAACGTATTCGATGCCGAGGGACTTGATGATGTCCACCATGAAATCCGAACCCGAGCGATCCAGGGTCAGCACTTCGGCATCCGCGGGCGGGTCCGATTCGATCATCGGCGGCATCAACGGCATGGCGGGTGACGGCCGCTCTTCGACCGGCTGCGCAGGCGAAGCCTCTGCTGGTGCGGCAGCCAGCGTTGCCGCTCCAGCGACCACGCTCTTCAAGAAGTCTCGACGGCCAGCGGGTAATTTTTTCGATTTCGCCATGGGTTCTTGCCTCCGCTCCTGCACCTAGCCGGAATTATTTTTTTTCGGTCCAACCGGCAACATACGACTAACCGCCAGCGAATGCAATCCTCGCTCGCGGCTACCGAGCCTCTGGCCGCCTGGCGATCAACACACAAATCAACGCGACTACAGCTAGGGCCGCAGCTGTATAAAAAGCGATCCCGTAGTTCTTATACCTGTCGAAAAGAACTCCGCCGATCGTGGGGCCGAGAATTCCTGAAAATCCCCAGGCGGTAAAGATCGAGCCGTAGTTCGTCCCGGCATACCGCGTGCCCCAAAAATCAGACACCGTCGCGGGAATCACCGAGGCTTGCGCGCCATAGCAGAAGTAGACGACAAAGATCAGCACGTACAGCGCGGCGATATGCGCGCCGACCCAGTACAGCGCGGGCATGGCGACACCGGACATTGCCAGCACAACCCGCAAAGTATTGAGCCTGCCCATGATGTCCGACAGCCAGCCCGACAGGACCCGGCCGGAGACGTTGCCGAAGGCGCCCACCACAAGCCCCAATGTCGCGACCGTAGCGCTGGCAATGCCCTGGTTCTGAGCGAAGGGAATCAGTTGGCTGATCACCATTAGCCCGGCGGTGGAACCCAGTCCGAAGCCAAACCACAAAAGATAAAAAGCAGGTGTGCGCACGACTTCGCTCGGAGTGAATTGATGGCGGCTGTAAGTGATCGTGGAAACGGAACCCTTTGTTGCTGGTTGCCGGTTCGTCTCCGGATTCTTCATCAAAAAGGCGCCGGTCACCGTCATGACGAAAAAAATTCCACTGAGAATCACGCAGGAAGTCCGCCATCCAAAATGGGGAAATAAAACCAGATTGGCGACCGTTCCGAAAATGGCCGAACCGCCGCCATATC
Source organism: Verrucomicrobiia bacterium (assembly GCA_035604385.1). GTDB lineage: Bacteria > Acidobacteriota > Terriglobia > Acidiferrales > UBA7541 > Palsa-360. Next base: position 57,907 of record DATNIO010000093.1, read on the forward strand.
CCGCAAGCGCCAGGCCGATCGCCAACCCCATCTTGTCGGGAAACCACTTGGCCATGACGGGGACGACGGTTCCGTAACCAAATCCGTTCCCGATGCCTCCCAAAACGCCGTAGAAAAAATAGAGGAAGTACAGACTGGTCGTGTAGGAAAAAAGGAAAAAACTCAGCGTGATCAATATGCTCCCGGTCAGGGAGATCCAAAAGGGCCCGAAGCGGTCTTGAAGTCTGCCGGCGAGAAGCAATGAGGCGGCAAACATCACGGCCGCGAAAGTAAAGACCGTGGAGGTCTGCGCCCGCTTCCATCCGAATTCCTTTTCCAGCGGGGTGACAAACACACTCCATGCGTAGAGTGTGCCGAGGGCCAGAGTCATAAGAACCCCGCCGAGCAAACGCCACCAGCGGCTGATCGAGGCCGCTTCGCCGCTTATCCCGACGGGCAGAGCTATGGATCGCATTGAAATGCCGCTGGGCGGTAGAGTCGCTGTCATCAACCCTCTTCCGTTCATGTTTTCCGAGGTTCGATTTTCGGGCCTTCGATTCGCTTGGGAACATGCCCTCGCTTATAAATCATGACGGTTCGCTTGAATTCGATGACCACGGTTCCATCTTGTTTGAAGCCCGTGGTTTTGAAGCGCACGATTCCAACATTTGGCCTGGACTTCGACTCGCGTTTCTCGAGAACTTCACTTTGCGAATACAGAGTGTCTCCATCAAAGAGAGGATTCGGCAGGCGCACTTCATCCCAGCCGAGATTGGCCATCGCATTTTGGGAAATGTCGGCAACCGATTGTCCTGTAACGACCGCGAGCGTAAATGTGGAGTCAACGAGCGCCCGGCCGAATTCCGTTTTTGCCGCATACGCATGATCGAAGTGGATCGGGTTGGTATTCATCGTCAGCAAGGTAAACCAAATATTGTCGGTCGCAAGAACCGTTCGGCCCAGTGCGTGTCGAAAAACATCTCCGATCTCGAAGTCTTCAAAAACTCGTCCGGTCCAACCCTCTTTAGTTGCCATCATCGCCTTCCTTAAATTACCTTAGTAGAAATCAGATCATTTTCTCGCGCCGCCAGCTTGCAATCGTCTTTGAATCAAAACCGAATTCAGCCAATATGGCGTCGGTCTGCTGGCCCAACGCCGGCACTTCGTTCATGACGGTTTCCACATTTTCCATTGTGACCGGGGGAAGTAGCGCCGGCAGCGGGCCCGCCGGTGAATCCACCGTGCTCCAGCGCCCTCGGGCTTTCAATTGCGGATGTTCCACAAACTCCTGAACGGTGTTTAGCCTGGCGTTGGCAATGTGCGCGGTTTCGAGCCGCGCGATAATTTCGGCGGCGGTCAGATTCTGGAAAACTTCTCGCATCGCTTGATCGAGCTGCGGACGATTCTGAACTCGCTTGGCATTGGAATCAAAACGAGAATCCGCGAATAGCTGTGGATTTTCCAAAACCACTTCGCAAAATTTTTTCCATTCGCGTTCGTTCTGCAGACCGATATACACCACTTTGTTGTCCCGGCTCTGTACTGGCCCGTAAGGCGCGATGGTGGCGTGGTTTGCGCCCGAGCGCCGCGGGGCCGATCCTCCGAACGAGTAGTACGCGGCGTAACTCATCCATTCCGCGAGCGAATCGAAAAGGGAAGTCTCCAGCGCAACGCCTTCGCCCGTCTTCGACCTCACCAGCAAGGCCGTCAGTATGCCGGAATAGGCATACATTCCGCAGGCGATATCGGCGGCCGAAATCCCAACCTTGCACGGCGTTTCTTCCGTCCCGGTAATGGAAATCAATCCGGTCTCGGCCTGGATCAGCATATCGTATGCCTTTTTGTCCCGGTACGGCCCCGAGGATCCGTAGCCCGAAAGATCGCAGATAATGAGACGCGGATATTTTTTGCGCATCTCCCGAGTGACGAGGCCGAGCCGCTCCGTGGCCCCGGGCGCCAAATTCTGGACAAAGACGTCTGCCTTTTCGATCAAGCTTTGGAGAACTAATTTGGCTCCCGCTTGCTTCAGATCCAGCGTCAAGGATTCCTTGGATCGATTGAGCCACACGAAGTGGCTGGAAAGCCCTCGAACGGTTGCGTCGTAGCCGCGCGCAAAGTCTCCGACCTCCGGCCGCTCGATCTTGATCACGCGCGCGCCCAAATCCGCAAGTTGCCGAGTGGCGAACGGCGCAGCGACCGCCTGCTCCAAGGAAACTACCGTGATTCCTTCGAGTGGCCGCATCAATACGACCTGGGCAGGCCCAGAACGTGCTCCGCCAGATAGCTCAAAATCAGGTTCGTCGAAATGGGCGCGACTTGATACAGCCGCGTCTCGCGGAACTTGCGCTCGATATCGTATTCTTCCGCGAAGCCGAAACCGCCGTACGTCTGCACCGCGACATTCGCCAGTTCCCAGGAAACGTCGGCCGCCAGAAGCTTCGCCATGTTCGCCTCGGGGCCGCACGCTTTGCCGCTGTCGAACAGGGTGGCCGCGCGCGCGACCATCAGCCGGGCCGCCTCCAGGTTGGCGTATCCGCGGGCGATCGGGAATTGAACGCCCTGATTTTTTCCGATCGGCCGGCCGAACACGACTCGCTCATTCGCGTAGCGGCAAGTGCGTTCCAGGAACCAGCGCGCATCGCCAATGCATTCCGACGCAATCAGGATTCGCTCCGCATTCAAGCTGTCCAGCAGATAGCGGAATCCCTGGCCCTCCTCGCCCACCAGATTTTCGGCGGGAACTTCCAAATTATCGAAAAACAATTCCGTCGTGGCGTGGTTCATCATCGTGCGGATGGGGCGAATCCTCAACCCGTGACCCACGGCCTGGCGCAGATCGACCAGAATGGTGGAAAGCCCCTCGGTTCGTTTCTTCACCTGGTCTGCCGGAGTAGTGCGCGCCAGCAGCAACATCAGGTCGGAATGTTCGGCGCGTGAAATCCAAATCTTCTGTCCGTTGATCACATAGCGGTCTCCCGTTCTGACCGCCATGGTTTTTAGCTGCGTGGTATCCGTGCCCGTATTCGGCTCGCTCACTCCGAACGCTTGCAGGCGAAGAGAGCCATCGGCGATCTTCGGCAAATATTGCCGCTTGTGCGCCTCCGATCCATGCCGCAAAAGTGTCCCCATGATGTACATCTGCGCGTGGCACGCCGCGGCATTTCCGCCCGAGTGGTGGATCTCTTCGAGGATGACGGAAGCCTCCGTAACGCCGAGGCCAGCGCCGCCGTATTCCTCGGGAATCAGCGTGGCCATATACCCCGCATGCGTCAGGGCCTGGACGAAGGCCTCGGGGTAGGCGCGCTTCTCGTCGAGCTCCCGCCAATATTTGTCCGGGTATTCGCGGCACAATTCGCGGACGGCGGATTTCAGTTGTTCGCGCGATTCGTCAACAGAGCTGTTCGTTTGATTCAACGGAAGACCTCGTCCTCTGGCGAGCGCTAGCGTAAACTCTGTGCCAAAGGATACGCAATCGCTTAAATTTGGCAAATGGCAGGAGGGCAGGATAACAGATCATGTCCTAATTTGACCTCGACTGGTTTTTCGAGAATTCATGCAACATGAGCGCCGCAAGGAATTTCAAGCGGTTCCTGGGAGGGGCAAATGATTTCCGGAGCACACGTAATTGTCTTCAGCAAAGACGCCGAGGCGGACCGCGCGTTCTTCCGCGACATCCTCGGATTGAAATCCGTGGATGCAGGTCATGGCTGGCTGATCTTCGCCCTGCCGCCTGCGGAAGTGGCGTTCCACCCGTCCGAGGACAATAATGTCCACGAGCTCTATCTCATGTGCGGCGATCTGAAAGCCGAAATGGCTTCCCTCGCGAAGAAAAACGTCACGTGCTCCCAAGTTCAGGAAGCACCATGGGGTTCCATTACGAAGATGCGGCTGCCGGGAGGAGGTCAGGTCCACCTTTATCAACCGAAGCATCCCACGGCGTCAGATATAGGATCGAATTGAAGCGCCCATCAAGGCAGGAGACTCCCTGATAACAGAAATGAATTTTTAGAGTATCTTTACGAATGTCGGCATTTTGCGGCACGGAGCCAACGTGGACCCCATCACTCGAACGCTCGTCCATTTTTCTCACTCGCTCAATCCCAACGAGCTCAGCAGCGAAGTTTTCCAGCGAACTCAGTATTTGCTTCTCGACTATCTTGGTGTTGCCATCGCCGGCTCGCTCACGGAATCCTCGCAGCCGATTCACCGGATGCTGGCTCGGTCGGCGTCCCATGGCCCGTGTACCGTAATTGGTACAGCCTCGCAAACATCGCCGGAATTCGCGGCGCTGGCGAACGGCGCCGCGGCCCATAGCGTGGAACTCGACGACACCCATCAGGCCGGTTCCATCCATCCGGGCGTCGTGATGTTTTCGACAGCCATCGCGCTGAGTGAAACTCATGCTGACATCGACGTTGGCCAATTTGTGACGGCGATCGTCGCCGGATACGAAGTCGCTGCGCGCCTGGGAATGGCGCTCCAGCCAAAATCTCATTACGAATTGGGATTCCATCCCACTTCGACCTGCGGCGTTTTCGGCGCAGCAGTGACCGCGGCCAAACTCCTGCGTCTGAGCGAGGAGCAGATGCTTTCCGCCGTTGGCATAGCCGGCAGCATGGCCGCCGGTTCCTTGGAGTTTCTGGCGGATGGCGCGTGGACCAAGCGGTTGCACCCGGGACTCGCCGCGCAAAACGGAATCCTGGCCGCGAATCTTGCCGCAGAAGGTTTTCGAGGGCCGAGCACGATTCTTGAGGGACGTGATGGTTTTCTTTCCGCGTATTCGCGCAATCCAATCCCTGAACTTGCGACACGCGATCTGGGAAAAAATATGGAGATCCTGCGCACCAGCGTCAAACCATATTCCTGCTGCCGCTACATGCAGGCCCCTATCGATGGCCTGATCGAGCTTGCGAAGGAACACAACATTCATCCCGACCAAATCGCGCGCGTCGAAGTCGCTGTCCTGGAAGCCGGATGGCCGCTGGTTTGCGAACCACGAGACCGAAAATACTCGCCGTCAAATACCGTGGACGCTCAATTCTCGATGCCCTTTGGGGCCGCGATCGCCCTGGCCAATCGGTCGGCTGGCCTCGACCAATTTACGGACGAGAAATTCCATTCACCGCAGATCAAAACCTTGATGGGGAAAGTGGTCCTTCAAAAAAATATGCGCATCGAAAAAAATTTTCCCGAGGAGTGGCCCGCCATCGTGCAGGTCCACCTGACGAACGGGAAGCAGTTTGAAAAATACGTCCGTTTTCCGAAGGGCGACCCGGAAAACCCGCTGACCTGGCAAGAATTGACAACCAAGTTCCAGTCGCTGGCGATGGGAGTTTTTCCAAAGACTCGCTGCGAAGAAATCATCAATTCGGTAAAGGACATGAAACCGTCCACCGTGATTCGCGACATTTGGAAATTAACAGCCCGCTCGAAATCGCTATCTCAGCCGGCGAATTGATTGGGTTCAAGTAGCACAGCCACTCCCGGCTGTGCGGGTTTTGCGATCGTCATTGCGTCGGATACTCTGCACGTGCGACTTACAAAATCGCACAGCCAAGAGTGGCTGTGCTACTCGAAGGAGAGACACGAATGGCAGGCAGGCTGCACGGCAAGGTGGCCCTGATCACGGGCGGCAACAGCGGAATCGGCGAAGCCGCCGCTCGCCGCTTCACGCAAGAAGGAGCGAAGGCAACGATTCTGGCCCGCCGGGAAGCGGAAGGCCGCGCGGTCCAGGAGGCGATCCGCGCCGAAGGCGGAGACGTCACTTTTCTCCCGTGCGATGTCACCGACCGCGCGGCCGTGGAAGCGGCCGTCGCCCAAACCGTCAGCCTCTATGGCGGCTTGCATGTGCTCATCAACAACGCCGGTGGTGGCGCCCGCGAAATGTTTCCCGCGGAATCGGATGAAACCTGGGATCGCGTTCTGCGTGTGAATCTGACCGCCTGCTTCCTCACTTGCAGGGCGGCATGGCCGCATCTTATCAAGGCCGGGGGTGGCTCGATTGTAAATGTGTCTTCCTTGGCGTCCGTGTCAGGAGTGAGTGAGGCAGTTTTTGAACGGCACCCCGCACTTCCTTCGGCGTCGTACATTGCCGCCAAAGCCGGCCTCGAGGGTTTTACTCGCTATATCGCCAGCCTCGGCGGACGCCACAACATCCGCGTCAACTGCGTCCGCCCCGGGCAAATTCTCACCCGGCGTCTCACCACCGCCGCCGGCGAACATGTCTTCGCGCGCCATTTCGAGATGTGGCAGCTCATCAAAGGCCCGGGTTACGCGGAGGACGTGGCGAGCGCCATGCTGTTCCTCGCTTCCGACGAATCGCGTTTCATAACGGCGGAGATGCTCAATGTGGATGGCGGAGCGGCGGCAAAATTGTAAGTTCGCGGCGAAGGCGCGAAAAGATTTCGTCGCGGCCGATTTGAGGGGTGTAGAATACCGCCAATCGCGCGCGGTCAAGACGACCGACTCAGTTCACGGAGAACGAAATGAAAACAGTGTGGATCGGAGCTGTGGCAGTATTCGCAATTTTGATTGCACTCCCGGGATCAGTGCATGCGCAATCGGCTCAAACCCTGCCCATACCAAGCGTAGATTCCGCCATCGATTTCCCCAACGAACACGAGATGCCCGATCCAAGTCTGACGTACAAGATCGTGTTCGATGTCGGCAAGGCGTCCCCGAAAGTCGATGAAGTGAATCCCACTCTCACCTTCATCTCACGGTTTTTCAACACGCTCGCCAAGGGCGGCGTGCCAGCCGATCACCGAAAGTTCGTCGTCGTATTTCATCAGGAAGGCACCGAAGTCGCCCTGAATAACGCGGCCTTCAAAGCTCTCAAAGAGGGCCATGACAATCCCAACATCGCTTTGATCCACAGCATGAAGCAGGCTGGCGTCGACTTCCGTGTTTGCGGCCAGGGAGTGATGTCCAGGAAATTCGACATGGCCACGATCAATCCCGAGATTCAAATCGACCAATGGGCCATGACCACGATTATGAATCTCCAGGTTCGCGGCTACATTCACGTGGCAGGGAATTAGGCCGAATGTCTCACCAAGAATTCAGAACTTAGGAACCGCATGCAGTGGCGCTGGCGTCTCGCCGGCGCCACGATCCTCGCTTCCGAAGGAAAATCCGTAGCAGCTGACTGAAGAATCGAAACGGAACCGGGAAGGGGCGGTCAATCGGGGCCGCCCCCACGTATGCATTAAAGGCAACTCAATGCGAACTTATTCGCTTGGGCCGGTAAGTTCTTTGGTGATCGCTTCTTCAGCACGGATGGAAGGTCCCGACTTCGGTGCAACCGAAATCTTGCGTGCGCGAACTACGAAACGGTTCGGAGCCGCTCCAATGTAGTAAAAAGGGAAGCACGTAACGAGTGTGAGCGCCTCGTCGCTCGTCGGCTGGAGCACCCGGACCGCTGTCGGTGGGACAACCGCGGTCCATTCCACTTGGTACTGAAATTCGCGCCCCGGCGTCCGCAGAGTTATTAAGTCTCCCGTCCGGACATTGCGCAACGGGCGGAAGAGCCCGTCACGATGACCCGCCAAAGCAACATTTCCCGCTTCACCCGGCAAGGCGGTTTCCGGAAGATGCCCCACGGCGCGTCGCAACAAGTTCTCCGAATCGCCTTGAACGACGATCGCCTTCAACTTCAAGCGCGGTACCTCGATCTCGCCGATCACGCCGCCGTTGGCAATGGGAATCGCTTCGATAGCGCGCGGTTTGGCGGGCATACTGACCCTCTCAAACTCGGACGTCTCAACACTCTGATACAAATATCGATCCAGCACGGCATACCCCGCATAGCTGATTGCCATGATCCCGGCCGCCAGAAACGCGCAACAAGCGGCGCGAAGCACCCGCCGTGTCAGTGCTCCTTCCTCTTGGCCCATGGCGATGATCGCTCTCATGAACCTTCCTTGCCTGTTCCGGCCCCGGGCTGTTTCTGTTGCCCGGCAACGTAGCCGGAGCGCGTCCGCACTCGAAGCTTGCCGAGTCCGGGAGCCGTCACGTCCACACGAATTTTCCGGAACGAGCCATCGTTTTTCTTCTCAGGGGTGAATCCAATCGTGTATTGTTCGCGTAGATCGTGCGCGATACTCGCGGAGATGTCCGAGACCGATTGCACTTCCGTCGGAAAGAATGCCAATCCGCCTGTGTCTTTGCATAGGCGCCGGAGAATATCCGGGTTTTCTTCCTCCTGCGAACCGACCAGTCCGATCGCGTAAATCACCGCCTGTGACCGGTGCGCCAGGTCCAGAATGTCTGCGTACTTACGCCCACTGGCGTTGTCGCCGCCGTCGCTGACGATGACCAGTGCCTTCTTATCCGAGCGGCCGACTTTCAAATGGTTCAGACCCTCGGCCACGGCATCGTAAAGCGCGGTCATTCCGCGAGCCGAGACCGCCGAGACCGCCTGCGCCAATTCCCGAGGGTTGCTGGTGAAGGGCTTTCCGCCAGGCAATTCCACTGACACCCTGTCACTGAAGTCGACGACGAACATTTCATCTTCTGGATTGCTCGATTGCGCGAAGGCGGAAACGGCGACAGCCACGTTCTGCAGCTTCGGGCCCATGCTTTTGCTGTGATCCACCACCAGGCCCACAGTTACTGGCGTATCTTCCTGCCGGAAAAGCGTAATCGGCTGCCGCCGGCCGTCCTCGTAAACGCGAAAACGTTCTTGTGCCAATCCGGAAACGAAATCTCCGTCCTCGCCGGTGACGCGAACAGGCAGCACCACCAGCTCCGTCACTACGGAAATCGTGCCCTGATTCGTGGTGGTCTGCGCCGGTTGCGGGGTGCGCGTATACGCCACCGCGCCGCACAAAAGCAATACGGCGACGAGAATACTGCTGATCCAAGACACTCTTTTTCGGATTGACCTGGCGAGTTTCATGGGCAAACCTCCATGCGCCGCGGACTGTCCCAGTAACTCTTGCCCGCGGCGCAGTGGAGTTTCAATGCGTTCATGAGGTTCAACTCACGAATCGCTTCAGGATGAACGCGAAGCTGACCGACAATACGCCCAATAGCGCGATCAGCGGGACCTCGCTTGCCGTCTTCGGCAAAACTGGAGCTGATTCCACACTCTCAGGAGCCGGGGCCGGAATGGCCTCTGCAATCGGGATCTCCTTCTGCTCGGGAGTTTCCGCCACGATAGGTTCACTCTTGAACTCCGCAACGGTTGCGGGCTCGGTTTCAACTGCGGGAATGGTTTCATGCGTCACCCGGGCGAGCTCAATCGCGCGCGCCTTCGGGTAGACGAATTCCTGGCCAAAGTTGTTACCTGGGTAGAACCAGGCCTTCAGTGCGTCTGGAGCATTACCGGGCCGCTCTGAGAATTTCATCACGTTGTCGCTGGTTGGCGTGAGCCGCTGGTTCGGAATCGCCAGCACGGTTGCGATCAGCTTCGACCGGTCGGCGTTATAAATCCGCACGATATTGCGGTTGCCAAAGGATTCATACACTTCGATCGTGTAAGTACCCGAGGGAAGAACTTGACCGGGAATCTCCACGGGCTGTGTAAAGGTGACAACCGTTCGCTTGCTGAACGCTGTATCCGCGCGTGCGCCCGCAGCGAACGTCACCATGAGTAATGAAACTATAACTATCCC
>DATNIO010000094.1:0-13402 GCA_035604385.1 Verrucomicrobiia bacterium
GCCTTCGTGCTGCTGCAAGGAGTGGAATGGGTCGCGCTTCTCCGCGAAGGCCTGACGATGACCTCCAGCGCCCACGGCGCGTTTTTCTACCTGATCGTTGGAGCGCACGCGCTCCACGCCGTAGTCGCCATCGCCGTCCTGACGGCCATCTATTTCCCGATGCGCCGCGGCACGCTCGCGCCTTCCACGTTCGCGGCAACGCAGGTGTTCTGGTATTTCGTAGTCCTTCTGTGGCCGGTGATCTATTTGCGCGTATATTTGTGAGGGCTCATGCGTAGCTTAAATTTTGCAAAATGTTTCCTGGTCGCCGCGGCTGGCGCATCGCTGATCCCCGGCGCAGCATGGGCGTGCCCCGCCTGCATGGTAGGCGACCCCAAAACCGCTGGAACCTACTTCGGAATGACGGTGGTCATGAGCGCGCTTCCAATCCTCCTCGTCTGCGGCCTCGGCTATTGGCTCTGGCGCCGCCATTCCTAGCCCTTCACTGTCTCGTGATTTCCTTACCCCCGCCACGCTTCATTTTGCGTCTGTGTTCGAGCGAGTTCGCATAAGCCGCTGGAGAGGTAACTACTAAGGTCAAGGGGGCTTTTTCCCTAATCAAGGTAATTTCGAATGGTACTACAATGTGAACTTACTCGGTCAGAACTCGGTGGAGGGTGAGTGAAACTCACGTGTCGTAAGACCATAACAATTCGGCCCGAGTCTGTCCTTGTCGTTGCGCTTGTGGCAATCTTCGCATTCATAGCACGCGTAAACGCTCAGATAGAAAAGGACCCACACCGTCCGACTTGCACCGACGCCCAATGCCGAAAAATCAAGTCATTCCTGAAGTCTCATTACTGCGGCGAATCCCCGTTCGGCAACGGTCCCGACGATGGCTGTGAAATCAAATTCCCAACTAAGTCTCAAGCTGGTGTCGAAGTACTTGCGGACTTCCATTGTGAATGGAATGAAAGCAAGCATGACCAGGAGTGCGAGCAGCGTGGCCTGCCATCCGCCTCCGTAAGCGGCATCCTAATCAAAGAATTGATGCGGCTCGGTTTACCGGCCAAAGCGAGTGGACAAACACATTATTGGGTTTGGAAGTCGATCCAAGCCAACTGGACGTTGGCGGCGGCAGATTACTCTCGTATGGCCGACGATAATTTGGAGCTATGCCAGGTAATCGTCATTATCGACCAAACCTCACACGTATCAGTTCTTCGGAAATTGACGTTTCAGAAGACGGATCCAGATGTGCCTCAGGTGACGGAATGGTACCCGATCGATCTCGCAGATGCAGGAGGCGATGGTCAGGTGGATGTCATCTTGGAGGGAGACGCCTACGAGAACCACTGGTTTGAAGTTGTGTCTTTGCGAAACGGGTCCCCGAACACAATCTTTTCGGGCCTCGGCTATTACTTATAGGGTGAAAATTGGCCGCTACGCAGCTTGATTGATCCCAATTAACCATAATTCTTAGAGAATAGACTGAATATCCGCATCAATCGAGATGTGGGTCTGCTCGAAGCCGTTAATATTATAGGCGGGGCCGGAAACCTGGCTGAAATGCATGAAGCGGCTGATGTGGTAATCCTCGTCAAAGGCGCTGAAGATACCTTCGGCGGCGCTCTTGGAGAGCCCAAAATCCGCCAGTGGCGCTAGAAAGGCATAGCCGCCGGCGATCGTCAGATATTTCTCGACAATTTGTTGCAGCGTCATGGTCTTAACGACCCGAAAAGCAATATTTTGTCATTCCGAGGCACGCTTTGTGCCGAGGAATCTCTCTGTCTCTCGGTTTTCAGGCCCGGAGAGATTCCTCACTTCGTTCGGAATGACAACCAAGAATAATTTATTCGCAAGGTCATGCGTTCAGATCCAAACGTACGCGCCGGAATCTCCGTAGGGCGCGTTGACGTAAAACAGATTCGCTTCTTCCACTTGCCCCAGGGCCTCGCACAATTTCGCGGCTCCGTGCTTTGCGCAGAAAAGCGCGCCGGGCGAAGCCAGAATTCGCTCCGTCTGGTCGAGGCTGGAAACTTCGCGCCGCGAAATCCACAGCCAGGTTGCGGGCTTGCCGCAATCGCTGCAGTCGCCCTCCAGCTCTTCCAGGCGCGTCAGGATCGCGGCGGCTACCTCCGAGCGCAGGCCGGCAGCGGCGAAATCTTCCTTGCCCAGGAAAAAATACTGCGTGAAATTCTCCCCGTCCGGCTCAAACGCAACCACACGGCTCGGGCAGGCCGCCAGCTCCGTCTCCAGCAGGCCGGTCAGGCAATCGAAGCAGACCGAGACTTCCGGCCGCGCGGGATTGCGGCGCAGCCTGGCTTTGCCGCGAAGATACAGCGTATCCGGGATGAACGTGGCCATCCAGTGGTGTCCGTGTTCCAGATGGATGCACTCCGCGGGCCAGCGCATCAGCCGCGCCCACAACGTGCGCGAACCTGGACGAATCGAAATCCCCGGATAGGCCTGGTCCATGTCGATGCGCGCCATAACGCGGCGATGTTACCAGAATCCGGGACAGCGCTCGAAAAAATCCGCTATCATGGATCGTTCGCGACCGCGCCTTTAGCCTCGCGGCCGGCCGCCCCGAGGTTTCCGTCCGATGGGGATCGTTTCCTTTGGCCGGCTCCCTGGCGGTGAGAGAAGTTGCTGTAGCCCGGGTCTTCAGACCCGGGGAATTTTCGTCGCCGCAGCAAGATGTGTACGACATGCGAGACCTGCAGGACGAGAGGTGCGCGAGGCTGCAGAAAACCCCGCCTCTGAAGAGGCGGGCTACAGCAGCACTAAAGGCCCGCTCTGCGAGACTTGCAAATCATTTTTTCAAATCTTAGGAGGCTTCATGCCGATTGCCGTAGGACAGCCCGCTCCCGACTTCACCCTGAAAGACCAATCGCAAAAGGAAATCAAGCTTTCCGATTTTGCGGGCAAGCGAAACGTCGTTCTGATTTTCTACCCGCTCGATTTCAGCCCGGTCTGCACGAACGAGCACGCCTGCTTCGTCGGTGACTTGAAGAAGTTTGAATCGCTCGACGCCCAGGTTCTCGGCTTGAGCGTGGACAGCGTGTGGACACACAAGGCTTTTGCCGAAAAGATGGGAATCACCTATCCGCTCCTAGCTGACTTTCATCCGAGGGGCGCGGTGGCCGATAGATTCGGCGTCTATCTCGCGGAAAAAGGGATCACGGGCCGGGCCATCGCCATCATCGATAAGGCGGGAAAAATCGCCTGGTTCAAGAATTACGATATTCCGGTCGTGCCGGACATGAAGGAAGTCGGGCAGGCCCTGGCAGCGGTCAAGTGAGAGTGGAATTCCGGGCGCGGCTGCGATTTTCCGGGAATTTCGCGGATGCCGCGCCCTCGTTTTTCGGTCCCGTTACGATTCTTACTTCTTGGCGGCGTCCTTCGTAAGTTTGCGGATGTAGCCCACGAGTTCCCAGCGTTCCTTGTCCGTCAGATCTTCTTTCCAGGAAGGCATCGGACCGCGGCCCGTCGTCATCTTCCAGAACAACGATCCATCCGTCTCTGCGGCCATCAGCTTCTCATCGGTGAAGTTCGCCGGCTTGATCTTGATGGTCTTGGCGCCGGGACCGTCTCCCATCCCCTTTTCGCCGTGGCAAAGCACGCAATTGTCCGTAAAGAGCTGCTCGGCGGCAGCCAAAGTTTCCTGAGTGGGCGGGATTGGATTCTTCACCTTCTTTGCGTCATCCGGCGCAACCCACGGCGCGGGCGGCGCCGCTTCCTGTGCCGCCACTCGTCCTAACGCAAAAATGCACATTCCAAGCACGAGGCTAGCGCCTGCAACTCGCGCCAGCCACAAAGAAGCTCCCTTGTCGAATCCACTCATTCCGATGTCTCCATTTGAACCGAGATTTGGCGAGGCATCAAAAATTCTGCCACAAGACAGGACAAATTTCACCTGCTAAAGCACCAGTAGGACAAACTTCAGTCTGACGCTTTTAGAGGTTGCAAACTTAAAACCGACAGGCTTGAAGCCTGTCCTACTTAGAGCTTCCCGCCAAACGTGAGCCAGAGGAGCGCTGCGTTGAGGACAATGATGGCCGCAGCCATGAACCAGCCGAAAATCGCCGTGATCGGGCCATTCGTGAATTCGCCCATTTTGGAGCGGTCTCCGGTAAATTGAATCAGCGGCACTACCGCAAACGGCAGCTGAAAGCTCAAAATCACCTGACTCAGGATGAGTAGCGAGGTCGCGCGCCCTTCGCCCATGACTCCGATTACGATCGCCGCCGGAATAATGGCCATCGACCGCGTAATCAAGCGCCGCAGCCACGGCCTGAGCCGCCAGTGAAGGAACCCCTCCATGACGATCTGCCCGGCGAGCGTCCCGGTGAGCGTGGAATTCTGTCCCGAGCACAGCAGCGCCGCCGCGAAGAGCACGCTTGCGAAACTCACGCCCAGCACGGGCGTTAACAGTTGGTAGGCCTGGCTGATGTCCGCCACGTCGTTCATGCCGCGCACGTGAAACGCCGCGGCGCCCAGAACCAGAATGGCCGCGTTGATGAAGAGCGAAAAACCAAGCGCCAGCGTGGAATCGAGCGTGGCAAAACGGATCGCTTCGCGCTTTCCTCCCGCATCCAGTTTGAAGGCTCGCGTTTGCACGATGCTGGAATGGAGGTACAAATTGTGCGGCATCACCGTGGCGCCCAGAATCCCGATCGCGAGATAAAGCATCTCGCGGTCCTTCAGGATCTGGAACGTCGGAAGAAATCCTCGCGCCGCCTCGATCCAGAGCGGCCGCGCGAAGAAAATTTCATACGCGAAACAAGCGCCAATCGTCATGATCAAGGTGATGACCAGCGTCTCAAGCACCCGGAAACCGCGCCCCTGCAACGCCAAGACCAGCAGCACATCAAAGCCCGTCAGCAACACGCCGGCGAGCAGCGGCAATCCGAACAGCAGCTTCAGCGCCACCGCCGACCCGAGCACTTCCGCCAGATCGCATGCCGCAATCGCAATTTCGCAGAGCACCCAAAGAACTGCCGTCGTCCGGCGCGAATAATGCTCGCGGCAAGCCTGCGCGAGATCGCGGCCCGTCGCTATTCCGAGCTTCGCGGAAAGCGCCTGAAGAAAAATGGCCATCAGGCTCGAAATCATTACGGCGCTGAGGAGGGTGTACCCATACCGCGAGCCGCCTCCCAGGTCTGTCGCCCAATTCCCGGGATCCATGTAGCCGACAGCCACCAGGTACCCGGGCCCCGCAAACGCAATCATTTTCCGAAAAAAGGATGCCCCGGCCAGGATCGGAACGCTGCGGTAGGACTCCGGAAGCGAGGGGGAACCTGCTCGCGGGCGAAGACTGATATGCGTAGCGGACGCGGTTTCGTCCGGATTGACGGCGCTCGAAATCGCGTCAGCGGAGTCAGAAGTTAGGGGAGGCAACGCCATAGTTAACCTAGATAAATATCCTACATAAACTAGCATTAATGCCAACGGAGAGTCAATAGGTATGGCGTGCGGATGTGCTGGAAAATCGAATCGGCATGTTGTGGCGCCGGCGAGACGCCGGCGCCACAAAAAGCCAAAACCGGCGAAACTTGCACGCACGTTGCCCGTGCCGCTGTCCGGGGGAATATGGTAGTGTCGGAAATGGAACGGTTCACCCTTCACGGCGCGCTTCCACGGCGAGCCGGGAACGGTATCCGTCAACGGAGGAATTCATGTCGCAAGCGGGCGGCGAACAGGTACAAGTTCAGATCAAGGCGGATGAGAAGGAATTGGTCGGGCAATTTTCCAATCTGGTGATGTTTCACCACACGGCGGAAGAATTCACAGTGCATTTCATCTACGTGTTTCCGAATGTGCCGCAGGGCAAGCTGGTTTCGAGCGTGATCGTCAGCCCGGCGCACGCCAAACGAATCATGCGCGCGCTGGAAGAAAATGTCAGGCGCTACGAGATGCAGTTCGGCCCCATCCGCGAAGTCCCCGAGCCGACCCCGGTCCCCAACGTGGGCTTCGTGCAGTAGGACGAAGCTTAGCGCACCCCCTTGCGGGGAGACGTGGAGAGGAAGTGCGAGGAAGCCGCACCGTTCAAATTCGACTCGAAATTCAGACCTGCCCTGGAAACCCCTTGCAATCACTCATATACGGGGATAGTTCCCTTGTCGAAACACCGTCCGCGAACTCTCCGTCGAGCGCGAAATAGGCGTGCTAAATTAGACGAGGAACCGATCATGACGGGGCATCACGCCCCGGCGGGACCGGTGCATTCAATATAAGGGTGGAGTCCGAATCCGCAGGATCCGATGAAAGCCGCTTGCTCGAGTTGTGGCGCACAGCATTCCCTTCCAGACGCGCAATTGGTGGGTCTCCCTCGCGTGCAGTTTCAGTGTGCCAAGTGCGGCAAAAATACGGTGATCGAAATTCCGCCCAGTCCCGATGCGACTCAGGTCCTGACGCCCCTGCCCGGGTTTGCCCGCAGCGCCGGCGCGCCCTGGCTTGCCGGGGCTGGCGGCAACGAAGCGAATTCCCTGCAATTGCCCGCAGGAAAGGCGATCGCCCTCTCTGTGATCGCCGGTCCCTCCCGCGGACTTGTCTATTCGGTGGAGAAGCCCCGCGTCGTCGTGGGAAGAGCCGACGCCGATATCGTCATCAATGACAAGGAAATTTCGCGCTGGCATTGCGCCATTGAAATCAAGGGTGACGTGATCCGCTTGCGCGATATGGATTCGACGAACGGCACGTACTTCGCCGACGAACGCGTCCGCGTCGCGGAACTGAAACACCTGTCCGAATTCCGCATCGGCACTTCCGTCATTCTGGTCAGCGTCACGCCCAAGCTCGCAACGCCACGCTGACCTCCGCGCGTTTCCACTCTCATTGCGCGGTAACCGCAGTTCGCAGATTTATCCAGCCGGCTGTCTTCCCTGCGTCAGGGCGGCTGACAGTTTGATGTTGACTAAGAAACCCTCAGATGTTTCCATGCCAACGAGTATGGCGACGCAACGACAAGGCCTGTGGAAAGCGGACGACCTGCAATACCATATCGTAAGGGCACTACAGGAATCCGAACGGCAATAACAAGAGACATTCCGGCCTGGATAGAAGGATCAAAATGGTCGCCTGGCGCAATCTGACTCTTCGCATACCTATCATCAGACGTTGGCGCCAACGCCGCGACTTTGAGTTTGTCGTGGGAGACATCGTCATCGACGCCCCAAGACCGCCAATCTCCAGAAGTGTGCGCAAATCCCTGCGGAAAAATGATTTTGAAACTGCCGAAGCCTATCTCGTGCGCCGCTTGGTGCGCCCGGGAGACACCGTTCTGGATTTGGGATCGGGGCTGGGCCTAACGTCGATCGCGGCGGCAAAAGCTTCGGGCAACGGGCGAGTCGTGGGCTACGAAGCGGATCCCGTGATCGCCCCGCTTGCGGAAAAAAATGTTCGGAGAAACGGCGTGCAAGTGGAAATCCGGAACAGAGCGATTGCCAGGGAAAAAGGCGCTTGTGAGTTTTATGTCCGTCGTAGTTTTCCGGCATCATCCCTTGTCCCATTTAAGGGATCGAAAAAGATTCGGATTGAAGCCGATGCCTTTCAGGATGTGGTGGATGAGATTCAACCGGATGTGATTATCTGTGACATCGAAGGCATTGAAACGGAAGTTTTCGGTGGCGCAAATCTGTCATCGGTTCATCGGCTGGTTGTGGAAGTCCACCCCCAGGTGGTTGGTTTGCTTGCTGTGCTCAAATGCGTTCTGGCGCTGGAAGCCTCGGGACTTTCTTTGGTTGAATCGCTTTGCTTCGGGCAAGTGCTGGTCTTCGATCGCGATGGCTCATCTTCCTGCATCGAGCCGTTCAGATCCGATCGTCAGACGGATCGAAAAACGACGGCAGCACGAAGCGCGGATATGCCATAATGACAGCCCGCGCCCACACGTCTCGTGTTGCCTAGAATCTCGGATTCCCGATGCCCGCGCTGACCGCAACCTTGATCGCATACAACGAAGAACTGGACCTGCCGCGCGCGCTTGCATCGCTGGCTGGAATAGCCGACGAAATCATTCTGGTGGACTCGGGTTCCACGGACCGGACCTGCGAGATCGCGCGCGCGTTTGGCGCCCGCGTATATGCCCGCAAACTGGACGGCTTTGCCGAGCAAAAAAATTTCGCCGCCTCCTTTGCCTCCAACGACTGGGTTCTTTCCATCGACTGCGACGAGGAATTGAGCCCCGAATTGCGTTCCTCGATGCTCGCGTGGAAGCAGCAAACCCCCGACAAGAACGCGTACGCCTTCTCGCGGATGACGAATTATCTGGGCGGCTGGATCCGTCATTCCGGCTGGTATCCCGATTGCAAATTATTTCTCTACCGGCGCGACAAGGGCAAGTTTGTCGGCGCCCTGCACGAGCGCGTCCTCGTGGAAGGGCCGGTCGGGCGGCTGAATGGCCATCTTTACCACTACACCGTCCGTTCCTTCGCCGAGCACAAAGCCAAGGTGGAAGCCTATACCACCATGGCCGCCGAAGACATGTTTGCGAAGGGCCGCAGGAGTTGGCGTGCCGCGATGATTGTCGCTCCTCCCTGGACATTCTTCCAGAAACTTGTTCTCCAACTGGGCGTCCTCGACGGGCGGCGCGGCTGGTTGATCGCTTGGTTGTCCGCGAAATCCATTTACACCAAGTACCGAAAACTGGGCCGGCTGCGCACGGGAGAGAAACTGACGCACCGATCGTGGCCGAATCCCGGCGAGGCTTGAGCTTGCGCCCGCTGGTTGTCGACCTCAGCCGAGACTTCCGGGGTGGACAGGACCAGGCACTCCTGCTCTTGCGGGGCTTGCTTAAACGCGGCCACGCTCCTGAGTTGATCGCACTTCGGGATTCTTTGCTGGCGCGCCGTGCGAAGGACGCGGGCATCGTTGTCCATGAGATCTCCCAAAGATGCCGGCGCCTTGCCGCTGTTCTGGCGATCGGGCGGCTGGTGCGAAGGCGTCGAGTGGACGTGGTCCATGCCAACGAGCCTCACGCGCTCAGCTCGGCGTGGCTGGCGCGGGCGCACCGCTTCGTTCCTGTGATTGTCTCGCGCCGTGTTGAACTCCCCCTGTCGTCAGGTCCAATTTCCATGGCGCGATATCGCGCAGCCGGCCGAGTTGTCGCCGTATCGGATTTTGTCGCGAAATCCGTATTCGAGAGCGGCCTGCCTGCGGACCGCGTCGAAGTGATTTTTGTGGGCGTCGAAATTCCGGCCATGATTTCGCCAGTGGATCGTGACCGGGCGCGCCACCGTTTCGCGATTCCGCAAGAAAGCCTGTGCCTCGGCAATGTCGCGGCTTTCGTGCCTGAAAAAGGGCACGTGCTCCTGCTCCGCGCTTTTGCCGATTTGCGCGCGCGGTTTCCACATTGCGTCTTGCTCCTAGCGGGAGAGGGCCGGGAACAATCCAATCTGCAAGCGCTGGTTCGGCAACTTCACCTCGAGGATTCCGTGAAGTTTCCTGGGTTTGTTTCCGACGTCGATAGCGTGTACGCCGCGACGGATCTCTTCGTTTTCCCTTCCCACCAGGAACCGCTGGCCTGCGCCATGCTTTCGGCCATGGCGCACGGACTCCCGGTCGTGGCATTCGCTCGGGGCGGAAACCCCGAAGCCCTTGAGGATGGCAAGAACGGCCTCTTAGTGAAGGAACTCGATCCAGGTGCTCTGGCAGCAGCCATCGCGCGCCTCATTGCACACCCCGATGAGGCAGCTCGCCTCGGACGGGCCGCCCGCGAAACAGTGATCACCCACTTTTCCGCGGATCGAATGGTGGAGGAAACGCTCCGCCTGTACGAACGTTTAGTAGCAGCGGGCAGTGGATCAAATTCGCGCGGTTGAGCGTGGTTGAGCCGAATGTGCCGCCCCTCCAGGGCTCCTGGCAAACACGAATCGCCAGCCACAAGTTAAAGGGAGTCACGAATTACGATTCACGAATCACAAATCACGATTCACCAGTCAATAGTCACCAATCACCAGTCACGCATTCTCCCCAGAAACGCCAAAAGCGCCTGCCATCCCGTTCCCGCGGAATGTCAAGCGCTTCTGGGTAATACAATACGCCAGTTGTTTGCCTTCGCGTGTCCCTCCTATCCTTGCAGCGGTTTCCCTGAGCCGACTGGGGCGTTAACCACCCACCGGCCACTGGGCTCTAGGAACTCAAGTCCGATGACATACCCTTCCGGGTGCGGGCGGCAGTAGGCCACGCGCGCCAGGGCGCGGAAATCGCCGGGCAACGACTCAATGTTCAGCGTGTCGTTGGGCCGCCAGCGGCGGATGCTCGGAACCCGCGCCCCGCGTGAACTGACGTCCTCGGTGAACGTCGTCTCCACGGCAGAGGAGGATTCGTGCCCGGAAATATGGACTGCCACGGTCATCGGAATTCTTTTTTCAAGTCGTTCGATATCGAATACTTGCGGCATCGTTTCCCTCAGTACTCCCGCGGGCTTTCCGCCGCGGCGGACCCGCACACAATTTCTTTACAGGCAGGCCGCAATGCGGGCCAGCGCTCGAATCCCATCCGGACGTCGTTTCATGCCGTACAGGGCCTTGTCCGCGGTATTGAACAGTGACTCGATCGTTTCCCCGTCCCGCGGATAAACGGCGGCGCCGACGCTCACCGTAACGTGCGGAAGCTCCCCGTCCTTTGCCAGGCGCTCGCAAATGCGCCGGCTTACGGAGGCGGCCGCTTCCTGGCCCGCTTCCGGCAACACCACGGCAAATTCATCGCCGCCATATCGCGCCGCTGTGTCCATCGAGCGGGAATGGATCCGAAGGACGCTTGCCAATCGGCAGATCGCACGGCTGCCGACCAGGTGCCCGTGCTGGTCGTTGATGGCTTTCAAGCCGTCCAGGTCGAACAAGAGAATGGCAAATGGGCGGCCGGTGCGGTGCGAGCGCTGAATTTCCGTTTCCATGACGTTGATCAACGTGCGGTAGTTCGAAAGGCCGGTCAGCGAGTCCGTCACTGCGAGTTGCCGGACTTGATCGAACAATCGCGCGTTGTCCAGAAGCGCTCCGCCCAGGACGATGGCATAGCTGCCCACTTTCAAGAATTGGGCCATCGTGAAAGGCGCATCGAGCAATCTCTCGGATTGCGTTGCCAGGACATGGCAACCCACGTTCATCCACAGGGCCAGGCAGAATGCGCGGTCGCCCGGGGAGGCATGGTGCAGCGATCTTCGGCCGAACCCAACAGCTGCAATTCCGAACAGAATCGCCGGCAGGAGATCCCCCGGCCTGGAAAGCAAGGCCCAGGGATGCATGCTGGGTTCCAGGGGAGAGCCGAAATACGCGGCGCTGGTCATATAGGCCACGCCAACGACAACCACGAGCGCGACCGCCATTTCCCTTCCCGGGTCGCGTGAGTTCGGCACACGGCGCTCCACTATGAGCGCGGCAATCAGGACCATGGCCAGCAGCGTCCGGCTCACCATCCAGGCCAATGGCACGCGCATCTGGCTGAACGTGCCGGAGGCCAAAATGTCGTAGAAATTGAATGTCGCGGCTATTTCGATCGCGCCGGAAAGCACGAATCCAAAGGCAAGGATCAGCGTAAGACGGTCGTGCGTGCCGCGGAAGCGCACCAAGGCGTTCGCTGCGTAGGTAAAGCAAAGCAGGCTGCCAACAATCTGCAGGTACGAGTAAAGTATGGGTTCAGAGGAAAACGGAAGGTGGCGCAACCAGGCAGCCATCGCCAGAAACGCGACTGCGCCGAGAATTCCGAAAAACCACCGAAGGCGCCAACACCACACCCGAATTTGATTCAGCGCATTCACCGCTCCCCCAGTTGAGCAGTTCCATGGGCCCCATTTCTTACTGCGCAACTAAGAGGAGCAAGTTCAGAGCCTTTTTAGAAAAGTCCCGGCCTGTTCTGTACGTTGCTGGAAATAAATGACTTGTAGTTTCGGCAAGCTGGATGTTACAAAGAGGCAGGCAGTCCGTTCCCTGAGGATGGATAGGAATGTAACCAGTACTCCAGCGGGCTTCCCAAGATGGCACACACTAGTGGCGAATTTGACACTACTGAGGGGCTGGATTGAGGGCCAGGATTAGAGATTTATAATCTTGCTGGCATTGGCTTTAAGCCTGGGAACGCCAATTTCCCCGTCGCGGCGGGGGGTTTCCGCAGCGCCAATCGGGAGATTGGCGTTCCCAGGTAACATCACCGATTGTTTCCGTGGTCGAACCTGGTGAGAAATGTGGGTCAGGCCTTAGGTGGCTGCGGCGGGGGGAGATCCCGGGCTTGCTGCTTGTCTTGAAAGCCTGCGGTCTTGTGAGACCCATCGCAAAAAGGCTTGCTAGCGGAATGGCCGCAGCGGCAAAGCGCGACTGCGGTGCGCCCTCCGAGGCCGTACGGCTTGCCTTCCATATCGACGAGTTCGACTTCCCCTTCGACGCGCAAGGGCCCGTCATTGCGAACCGTGATCTTGGTCGGTGGCATTTGCGCTCCCATATGCCGGGCTTGTCGCCCTGGACTTGCCGGGGCGTTCAAAGGAAAAGCGCCGCCCGCATTTTTTAGTACTTCGGCATTCTCGGATCGACTTCATCCGCCCACGCCAGGACGCCGCCCTTCAGGTTCCACAGCTTCTTGAAGCCGGCGGTTTGCAGGAAATGGATGGCGTCGGCCGAGCGCTTTCCGCTGCGGCAGTGCACGACCATTTCGACGGAACTGTCGAGCTCGTTCACGCGGCGCGGCAGCTCCCCGAGCGGAATTAACTTGCCATTTAAATTGCAAATCTGATATTCGTGCGGCTCGCGCACGTCCAGGATGAATAACTTTTCGCCGCGATCTTGCCGCGCCTTTAACTCCGTTGCCGTAATTTCCGGAATGCCGTCCGTCATTGCAGGGGCCTCCTCGCCACGAATTCCGCAGAATTCCTCATAATCGATCAGTTTTGTAAGCGTCCGGCGCTCGCCGCAAAGGGGGCAATCCGGGTTCTTTTTCAACTTCAATTCCCGAAAGCGCATGGCCAGGGCGTCGAACAGCAGCAGCCGTCCAACCAGCGGCTCTCCCGCGCCCAGAATCAGCTTGATCGTTTCCATCGCCTGGATCGAGCCGACGATTCCGGGCAGCACGCCCAGCACGCCTCCTTCCGCGCAGGAAGGCACAAGCCCCGGCGGAGGCGGTTCGGGGTACAAGCAGCGATAGCACGGACCGCCCGGATAGCCGAAGACCGTCGCCTGTCCTTCAAACCGGAAGATGGACCCGTACACATTCGGCTTGCCGAGCAGCACGCACGCATCGTTGACCAAAAAACGCGTCGGAAAATTGTCGGTGCCATCCACGATGATGTCGTAATCGCGGAATAATTCGAGCGCGTTGTCGCTCGTCAGCCGCGTTTCGTACGACACGATTTCAATCGCCGGATTCAGCGCGGAAAGCCGCGCCTTCGCGGCTTCGGATTTTGGTTTTCCAACGTCCGCGGTCGTGAACGTTA
>DATNIO010000095.1:0-29638 GCA_035604385.1 Verrucomicrobiia bacterium
TTTGTAACCCCCTCGCGCGGGTGCTATATATGATTGCGGCATGCGGGCGACCAAACTGGAATCCACGCGATGCGAACGCTAAGTCGCTGGCTCCTGCTGCTCGCTTTGTCCCTCATGGCTACCACCGGCAGCACACAAAAAACTCCGCGCGCGCCGGCCGCGCCGAAACCCGCCAAGCTCTCTGCCGAGGGCGAGCGCTGGGTCTCGCAAACGCTCAAGCAGATGTCGCTCGATGAAAAGATCGGGCAACTCTTCGCCGTCTGGGCCTACGGCTCCTTCCTTTCCACCGAAAGCCAAGACTACAAGGATCTTCTGAGCGATGTCGAGGAAAAGCACATCGGCACGTTCGCGATCCAGACGCAAGGCTCGCCGCTCGGCGTGGCATACAGCCAGGTCTACCCGACCGCGATCCTGGTCAACACCCTGCAAAAACACGCGAAAGTTCCGCTTCTGATTGGAGCGGATTTCGAGCGCGGCACAGCCATGCGCGTCGAGGGGGGCACTTCGTTTCCCTACGCCATGGCCGTGGGCGCGGCGGGCCATCCGGAAGACGCCTACACAATGGGAAAAATTACGGCTCTCGAAGCGAGAGCCGTAGGCGTACCCTGGATTTTCGCGCCCGACGCCGACGTCAACAGCAATCCCGAAAATCCGATCATCAACACTCGCTCCTTCGGAGAAGATCCGGCCCGCGTC
This sequence comes from Verrucomicrobiia bacterium, assembly GCA_035604385.1. Taxonomy (GTDB): domain Bacteria; phylum Acidobacteriota; class Terriglobia; order Acidiferrales; family UBA7541; genus Palsa-360. The sequence goes on from DATNIO010000095.1 coordinate 697, forward strand.
TCCGAATTCGTCGCGGCGTTCGTGCGCGGCGTTGAGCAAAATGGCGGCCTGGCCACCGCGAAACATTTCCCGGGCCACGGCGATACCAGCACGGACTCGCACCTCGATCTTCCGACGGTGACAGGCGATCGCGCGCGCCTGGATCGCGTGGAGCTTGTTCCCTTCCGCGCCGCCATCGCGGCCGGCGTGGGTTCGATCATGACCGCTCACCTCGCCGTCCCTGCGCTTGAGCCCGACCCGAATGTGCCCGCGACGATGTCTCCCAAAATCATGACCGACCTGCTACGCGGCCAAATGGGTTTCGACGGCATGGTCGTGACCGACGCGCTGGACATGGGCGGCGTGACAGTACGCTACCCGCCCGGCGAGGTTGCGGTGCGTTCGATCCTTGCGGGCGCCGATGTGCTCCTCGTTCCGCCCGTGCTGGATGCCGCGCTCCAGGGAGTACGCGAGGCGGTGGCGTCCGGCCGAATTCCGATGTCGCGCGTCGATGAAGCGGTGACGCGCGTTCTTCGCGCCAAAGCGAAACTCGGCTTGAACAAATCGAAGCTTGTGGACCTCGACGCCCTGGCGCGCAATTTTGACCGGCCCGAGTTTGATAAAGCGGCCCTGGACATCGCCGACCGCGGCATCACGCTCCTGCGCGACGACCAGCATTTACTCCCGCTTGACGCGGCGAAGCCGGCGCGCATATTGCTCGTCGCAGTCTCCGGAGACAGCGATCCGTACCCGGCCGGGAACCTAGAGAACGAAATTCGCTGGCGACTCGATTCCCTTACCACCATTCGCATGGACACGCGCTTTGTGCGCGCCGATACGGTGAAATTGCCGCCGGCGGATACGTACGACGTTGCGATTGCCGCGGTTTACGTGCGCGTCACCGATCGCAAAGGCAGCGTCGGGCTTCCCGACGACGAAGCTGCCGTCGTCAACCGTCTTCTCGCCGCGGGAAAACCCGTGGTCGTCGCCGGCTTCGGCAGCCCGTATCTGGCGGAAAGTTTTCCTTCCGCCAAAACATACATCGCCGCCTTCGGTACCGGCGACGTCGCACAACGAGCCATGGGCCGCGCGCTGTTTGGCCAGACGGCAGTCGGAGGCAGGTTGCCCGTGAATATTCCGGGCGTGGCGGCGATCGGCGCGGGGCTCAATGTCGCGGCTAATCCCATGGAATTGCGCGAGGCGGACGAACGCTCGGAAGCGAAATTACAGCGCGCCTATGATGTGCTCAATCAAGCCGTGGCGGATCACGCGTTTCCGGGCGGCGTGCTCGCGGTCGGTTACAAGGATGAGTTGATCGTTCGCGAATTCGGCCGGCAAACTTACGACGCAAAATCGCCGGCCGTGAACGTGGACACAATCTACGACGCGGCATCGCTGACCAAGCCCGTCGTGACAGCGACACTCGTCGCCATGCAGGTGGAAGCAGGCCGCATCGGGCTCGACCTGCCTGTGGCGCGCTACATTCCCGAATGGAATGACGGCCCGAATCCCGATTGGCGCAAAACCGTCACGATTAGAAATTTGCTGACGCATTCTTCGGGGCTCCCCGCGCACAAGGACTATTTCCTCACGCTCCGCTCCAAGCGCGAATTTATCGCCGCGATTTGCCGGGAACCTCTCGAATATTCGCCCGGGACGAAAACGATTTACTCCGACCTCGGCTTCATCCTGCTCGGCGAAATTCTGGAGCGCGCCACGGGGAAGACGGTGGATCAGCTCGCGCACGAACAAATCTTCGCGCCTCTTGACATGACGAGCACCATGTTCAATCCGCCGAAGAATTTTCTGAGCCGCATCGCGCCCACGGAGAATGACACGACGTATCGCAAGCAACTCGTGCAGGGCGCCGTGCACGACGAAAACGCATTCGCCATGGGCGGTGTCGCCGGGCACGCCGGATTGTTCTCCACGGCGTCCGATCTCGCCGTGTTTTGCCAAATGCTTCTGAACGGCGGGATTTACGGCCACCATCGCCTGATGACTCGCGCAACGATTTCGCAATTCACCGCGCCCCAGGCTGTTGCGGGCAACGCCCGCACGCTCGGTTGGATGACGCCGACGCCCAATTCCTCAAGCGGCCGCTATTTTTTGCCGCACACCTTCGGGCATTTGGGATTTTCCGGCACGTCCATCTGGATTGATCCGGACCGCCGGCTGTTCGTCATCCTGCTCACCAACCGCGTCTATCCCACACGCGAAAACGACAAGATTGCCGCCGTGCGGCCTGCGGTGCATGACGCTGTGATCGAGGCGCTTGGGCTTGCGCCAACGGCGAAGTAGGGGCATCCGCCGCCGCGGACCGTGCCCCGGCCCCACCCTGGTTCCCACTTGCCGCCCCTTACTTAATGAGCGATTTCCGCACATTCGCGACACCAAATCCGCGCCCGCACATGCGAAGATAGTGTTCCAGCTCATATCTTGAGAAGCATGCGAGTGGACGGAAATCACAATCATCATAGCGATTGCAGGAGCATGGGTTTTCGTGGCGCCGGCGTCTCGCCGGCGATTTGCTCATTGTTGAACATCGAAAAAACCGCCGGCGGGACGCCGGCGCCACAAAAATCATGACTACGCCTAGAGCGACCGAGCAGCGGAATTCACGCACGCGCGGGATTGACGCCAAATCCACGATTGAAATCCTGCGCGCGATTCATCGCGAGGATGCTTCCGTGGCCAAGGCTGTGTCCGGCGCGCTTCCCGCGATTGCGCGCGCGGTGGACGCGATTGCGGGCGCCCTCGAGCGAGGAGGACGCCTCTTTTACGTCGGCGCCGGAACGAGCGGCCGCCTTGCGGCGCTCGACGCGGCGGAGCTGCCGCCGACATTTGGGACGCCGCCGCGCATGGTTCAGGCAGTGATCGCGGGAGGCCGCCGCGCGCTCACGCACGCCGTCGAGGGCGCCGAGGACAATCGCGTGAAAGGGGCGGAGGACCTCGCCGCGCGCAGCCCAACCGCCAAGGACGCTGTCGTGGGCATCGCGGCAAGCGGCGCGACTCCCTACGTCCTTGGGGCTTTGGAATACGCGAAGAGAAAAGGCGCAGTCACAATTGGAATCACGTCAAACCCGCGGACGCCGATAACACAAATGGCCAAAATCAGCATCGTCACGGCGACTGGGCCGGAGGTGATTACCGGCTCGACGCGCATGAAGGCAGGCACGGCCCAGAAGTTGGTCCTCAACCTGCTCTCTACCACCACGATGATTCGTCTCGGCCGCGTGTACGACAACTGGATGATCGGCGTGGCGCTGACGAATCGCAAGTTGCAGGCCCGAGGGTTGCGGATCCTCATGGAGGCTTCCGGGGCGGGCGTGGCCGAATCGACACGCGCCCTGCGTCAATCCGGACACAATCTCGGCGCTGCCCTCATAATGTTAAAGACAGGAGCAAGCGCAAGGCAGGCCAAACGCCTCTTGCGCGATACCCACGGACATGTCCACAACGCACTTAACCACGCCAAAACAATCGCAGGCGACCGGCACAACCCACATGGATAGACTCCTGATTGAAGGCGGAAGGCCGCTCGAAGGATCGGTGCGCATCAGCGGCGCAAAAAATGCCGCGCTGCCCGCGATGGCCGCCGCACTCCTGACCAGCGACCGCGTGGAACTCGACAACATTCCGCGCGTGCGCGACATCATCACGATGGGGCGCCTGCTCGCGCATCTGGGCGCGATCGTCGAGACGCCCGCGATTCCACCCACGGCGGTGATCATGCAGGCGGAACAGATCAACGGGGCCGAAGCGCCGTACGAGCTTGTGAAAACCATGCGGGCTTCGATCCTGACGCTCGGGCCACTCGTCGCGCGAAGCGGCCACGCGCGGGTTTCTCTCCCGGGCGGATGCGCGATCGGCGCGCGGCCCGTGGACCTGCACCTGAAAGCGCTCGAACAGATGGGCGCCGAAATCGGGATGTCCCACGGCTACGTGGAAGCGCGCGCTCCACGCGGAGGCCGCCTGCCGGGCGGCCGCGTTTTCTTCGACAAGATCACCGTCACCGGGACGGAAAACATCTTGATGGCGGCATCTCTTGCCCAGGGCGAAACCCTCATCGAGAATGCGGCGCGCGAACCGGAAATTACGGACCTCGCGGAACTGCTGATCAAAATGGGAGCGGACATCGAAGGTGCGGGAACATCGACGATTCGCGTGCGCGGAAAAGAAAAGCTGCACGGCGCGACGCACACCATTATCCCCGACCGCATCGAAGCCGGCACGTTTCTCGTGGCCGGAGCCATCACCGACGGCGACCTCGAACTCACCGGCTGTGCGCCGGAACACCTGACTTCGGTGATCGCCAAGCTTCGAGAAACCGGCGTCGAGATCCGAGAAGCGGGTCCGGGGGCGCTGAAAGTTCGCGGGGCGAAAAAGCTCGTGGCCGCCGACGTGACCACCGAGGAATACCCCGGCTTCGCCACGGACATGCAGGCACAATTCATGGCGCTGGCCACGCAGGCCAAGGGAACTTCCGAGATCACGGAAACAATTTTCGAGAACCGCTTCCTGCACGCGAGCGAAATGATTCGCATGGGCGCGAATATTTCCATCGAAGGCCGCCGCGCCGTGGTTCACGGCCCCACGACGCTCTCCGGCAGCCAAGTGATCGCCTCGGACCTGCGCGCTAGCGCATCGCTGGTGCTGGCCGCGCTAGTCGCGCGCGGAGAAACCGCCATCGACCGCGTGTATCACATCGACCGCGGCTACGAGCGCATCGAGGAGAAACTCGCCGCTGTTGGAGCGAGCATACGCCGCGTGTAGTGAGGCGTGTGACTGGTGACTTGGATTCCGGCTCGCCACGCTAACCCACTTTAAAAATGCCAGTTTCCGAGAAGCGGGCTTCACAGGTGTTGGCTTTGGTTATCGATAAAGAGAAAATGCAGTTGGACGAACACAACGCGTAGATCAGCTCAGTTTTAAAGTCCGTAGACCTTATACAAGAAGTATCCAATGAAAAAAACACCACCGAGAAACTGGATTGCGACTGTCCACCAAAACTCCTTGGGATCTTCGGCGCGGTTGACGATTTGACCATAGGGTGCCAACGTTTGTCCGGTTAACGTCCCACCCACGGCCAGGAATAATAAGAAAAGTCCAGGTATTAACCAAACACGCGCCCCATCAAGTCCGAATTAGGCATGAGCAAAGTCCCCATTTTTTCCTAGTTGCGTGATTCCCTGCGACAACGGTGGGCATGCGAAACTCATCGGAACAAGGTTACAGTAAATGCGTCAAAATGAGCGATTCGGGGAATTCCGAACACTCAACATGTAACGCCCCTGCCAGCTCAACCGGTCGATGCAACACCATCTGATCGGTTGATCCGGCAATACTTCCCCTAGCGTACCAACCTGTTGAGCTGTGTTCCTTCATACATAGACGGGCCACTGTAGCGCTTGAATTCCCCCAAATCGCCTGCGACCGGTCCCCGTTCAGAAGATCGCCAGCGGATTTAGCGGCGAACCCGTTCCCAAGGCGATCCGCAACGGGGCAGCCGAGAACAGAAACTCATAGCGATTCAACTTCCTGGCATGCTCGACGGCTCGTTCGAAATCGAGATTGTCGAAAATGCTCACGCCCATCGCTACGAGCGCCAGGCGATGAAGAGGGTTCGTGACCGTCGGCGGAAAGCCCGTGGGCGAAACGTCATTCGGTCCGTCACATCCGATGAACGAAACGCCGCGTTCTTTTATGAAATAGGCAACATCGGCGTGATAGCCCGCGAATCCCGCGGTGTTCGGCCAGGGACCCAGCGCGGCGCGCCGCTTCCATCGGCCCGTGTAGAGAAGGATGACATCGCCTGGCGACACTTTCACGTGCTCCAACTTTTCCAAGGCCTCCAGATCTTCCCTGTGGATGGCCGTGCCCGGCTCGAGCCAGCCTTGCGGAGTTGCCTTTCCCGGCAGGCGCGTTGCATCAAAGAGGACGGCTCGCGTCACCACGCCGTCTTTCAGGGCATTGATATTCCCTTTCGGGCAGCCTGCGGCAGCGTTGATGTCTTCCATGGTCCGCCCGTTGTATCCTTTGCCGTCGACCATCATGTGACAGTCCACGGAATCCAGATGGCTGTGAACCACTCCGTGATACGTGCCTGTATATTGGTACCGATCGGTCGTGCCCGTCGGAGTTACGTTGCCCAGAGTCCGCTCCAGAATATTCGGAGCATCCGCCGCTTTTTCCTGCGGGATGTCGTGCGCCAGGGAAATGGTTACGCCTTCCTTTGCCGTGGCCAGAGCCTGCTTCCGTTTCGCGGGCGTAATCAGATTGGCGGCGCCGAGTTCGTCGTCATCCCCCCATCGTCCCCAGTTGGAAAGCTCCTTCAACGCGCGGTGGTAGTCCTCTTCATTTGCAATCGTCGGGCGTGTCTTGTTTTGGGCCTGCGCGGAGGGGATGGAAACCGCCGCACCCAACACAACCAAACCAATCACCAGGATTCTCATGTTCCCTCCTCTGATCGAACTGGGGATTAAGACCGCGTCCCGTTCTAAAATGATCGCACATTCAATTCGTGCAGATTAATTCAGTCATTCAAGAAGCGGCTAGGTCTCGGCGCGCCACGGAAGTTAACATGACTGGCGATATGACGGAAAGCAACTTCAGGGTTGCCGACTATCCGGGAGTTGGCCCGAGCCCGCCAAGATCACAGGTATTCAACGCGCATTTCGTGGAGGATCTCGGATGCTCTCTTGTCGCTCTTCGCACAACAACTGAAACCGCAAGCCACATTCCGAAAAGAGGCTGTTAGTTAAGCTCCTGCGACGAACCTACCGAATATCCACTTCCTGGAAGCCGAAGCCCTTTAACATCCCCGTGATTGTGCTTCGCGCGTTTTCGGCAGCGATTTTTAGGATGCCATCTTGCAGTGCGTCTTGTTGGAGCTGGCGCTCAGCTTCTTCGCGGACTTCGCTTTCAAGGTTGGGGTCTGACGAAGAAAATATGCCGGTGTCACGGGAATATACTTTCGTCCTCGCATTATCGATACGCGTGCTGAAGACTTCCGCTGCGGGCAGGTGAATCGACACTTTCTGCCCCTGAATTAGGACATCGCCGGGCTGCAAACCCGTCAGATTAATCCCCGCAACCACTTCTCCATGCACCACCAGAAGCAGGCGGTCACCCGCCAGAAATTTCGGCAGGTAAGCGTTGGGGTGATCGCCCGAAATAATCTTATCCATCGCATAGCTCACGGTTTCCAGCCGCTGGAGTTGCTGAATTTGACGAACCACGGTCGGCTGACCCACGTTGATCTGCGTGCCTCCTCCGCGCAAAAGGCCCAACAACCCGATCCCAGTGGACAACCACGCCAGCGCCCCCACCAAGACGACAGTAAGAACCGCGCCTAAGAGGGTCCCCAGAATCCAAGAGTGCAGGTTCCGTGACTTTCCTCGCTTTCCGCGAGGTTCCGGTTCGTTAACGAGGGGAGCATTTTCATTGGTCATCTGTTTGCCCAGCAACTGCAGTGTAGACCAAGCCACAAATCATTGCCCGAATTCGTTCACAACGGCCGCCCAGTGGTCTCACCGGAAGCCCGCCCCCAAAGCCACATTCCGATAAGTCTTATCGGAATGCGGCCGGGACGCCAGCGGCCCCGTAGATTGTGCTTTTCGCTCCCCAAAGTGACTCCGTCGCTTGGCCCAGCCCATCCGGACGGTAGAATACTATTGTGAAATCTATCTCATGGCGAGTGCAGTTGGGATTAGTTGCCTTGGGGTATGCCGCCGTTTTCGTGGTTGCGGCGGCCTTACTCTTCGTCCGGCACCTGCAGGAACTCCAATATCCCGCTGAGGCATCTGGTGGTATGTGGGCTGCTGGCGACGCATTCCTCTACATCTTCATCGCCTGTCTCTTCATGGTCCCGACCGTCTTCCTAATCTGGATCACTGCAAGGTTCGAGGCCTTCTATACCGCATATTCCAAATTCCTGTTGGGTTTCAGCCTGAGTGCACCAGTTTGTCTGGGTGTGCTCTATCTTGGCGAAAATCGTGTCGGAGAGAGCATATTCACTCTTTGTTCGTACAGGCTCATGTGGTTGCCTTTTATTCTTGTGGGAATGGGGATCAGTCGGTTGGTGGCCCGATTTGATCGAGCAAAGCGGTTTGCTTCCTATGCGCTTCTGATCGAGGGGCTGACACTTGTAATAGCTGTTGCGCTGCTCATCCATGCATGGGGCGGACCCAAAAACCGTTGACGGAAGTGGTCCGGCATCTTACGCAGAAGCAGTTCTCCCGGTTTCTTCCAAATACGCAATCCAAATTTTCCGTCGCTTGCGCTGGATTCCGCCGGATAAACGGGATTTTCGGAATGCGGGAGATGGCTCCCGATAAGCAGATGTATCCTCTCTGTTCACATTCTGGTCGTAAGCCAGTAGACTCCGATTCTCGGAGTCTCACAGGACTCCCCACACTCGATTGCTCGCGGAGCGGGAGGAACAAATGAACCATGACGCTAGGCTGATGTCTGGCATTCTCTTAATCACCGTGCCCACGATTCAATATGGCGGCTATTTTTTACTGACGCTGTTTAGTGGGAAGATGACGCGGATGAATCCTTCGCCGCTGCAAATCAGTTTCTTTCGAGCCGGGCACGCGCATGCGGGTGTTTTGGTAATTCTTTCCTTGGTTTGCCAGATATTTGTGGAACATGCGGCACTGGGCCCCGCCTTCGCATGGTTCGCACGAATTGGTGTTCCGTTGGCTGCCATACTGATTCCGCTGGGATTTTTTCTTTCGGTCGCGTTCACCCCAGATCGCCCGAATAGATGGATTTTGTCGTTGTATGCGGGAGCTGTTGTAATGGCAACCAGCGTGGTCGTGCTGGGAGTCGGCCTGATTCGGGCATAACGAGCGAACGGAACCTGTCGCCAGGCTAAGTCCTTCCATGAGAAGGCCGGTTAGTGTCAAGTCGGTTTTTCCTTTTTCTCCCAGCGGGTTTTGCGTTTTGGCCGGGCCGCCTGATAAAAGGAAGCACAAGGCACGATTCTCGCGGTCCAGCATCGCGGTTTGAATTCAAACAGGCCGATGTTCGACTTGGTACAGGCCCGCTACCTCTCCCGATCCTGTCCCTCGGACCAGCAGACGTTCTGCTTCAGCAAATAATAACTTGCAGGTATGCGCCCACCGGCCGCCGCATTGATTCAGCATGCCGTTCGCCCGTTTCTAGCGCGTTTTACCAGGAGGAAGGCACAATGATGAGCAGATTTTACAGGATTTTCGTATTTGTCGCAGTCGTGGCGGTTTCATCGTCTGCCGCAGCGACGACGCGGTACGTGTCTCAGAGCGGCGGAGCTTTCGCCGGCGGATCGGTGTGTAATGGGCAAACGACGATCTCCATCGCGGCGATGTCAAACACGACGAATTCAGCCGGTGACCACGATTATCTCTGCGGCGCGCTCACCAGCCCGCTCACGCTCAACGGGAGTGGCGTGAGCGGGAACGTCGTCCAGGTCACATTCGACGCCGGTGCGGGCTTTTCGTTTCCGGCGGTGCCCGCTGGCGGGGCCATCACCGTCAACGGAAACTACTATGACATTGACGGCGGCGGCGGGAACTGTGGGTACATGTCTACGACGAACACGAATGTTCCGTGCGGCGTTGGCTACATCAAAAGCACGGCGAATGGGAGCGGCCTCGCGAACCAGGTGAACTCGATCGCCATCCTGGCCGACAGCACGACGGGCGTGACCATCCACGGGCTGGCGATCGGGCCGGTCTACGTGCACACCGGGACGACGGACGTGAACTGCCCGATCCCTGGGTGCTGGGGCGTGCGCGGCTATGGCGCCAACTCGCTGCACATCCACAACAACACGTTTCAGGAGATGCTGTGGGCCACGGACATCGGCGACAGCTCCCCGAATAGCTCGACGGACATACAGATTTACAACAATGAGTTCTTCCACTTCGACCATAACGCGATGGGAAACTCAGTCAGCAACTCCACCTTCCACGACAACCACCTGCACGACATGTCGAACTGGGACACGGGAAACACCGACGCCTATCACCACGACGGCCTCCACGTCTTCTCAGAGCCGGGGCAGACGATCAACGGTATCACCGAGTACAACAATCTGTTCGACGGGGACGTGGGCTTCAACACCACCTCGTGGATGTACAACGAGGACAACGGCGGTACGTTTGAGAACCTGGCGGAATTCAACAATGTCTTCTTCATGACCGGGGCCTTCAACAACACCAACGAGCAGCGATACTCCTGCTGCGGCGTGCTGATGGCCTGGGGCGATGCGGACAGTTTCGGCAGTAACGCGATTCTGGTGAACAACACGGTGTTCGGGCCGGGATACTACTCCGGGGCGGGCTCCGGGGCGCTGCTCGAGATGGAGCACAACGCGCGCTTCCAGAATAATCTTGTTGACAACGGGCAGAACGTCATCGGGGTGGCCTCCGGCACGACGTTCATCGCCGGTGGACTGAGCAACAACGCCTACGAGGATGCTGGTACGGATCACGGCACAGGCGGCGGCGCAAATACATTTTCGTGGAACGGGAATCAATTTTCCGACTGGGCGACGTGGAAGGCCGATAGCGGCGAGACGGGGAGCGTATTCAACACGGATGCGCTGTTTAAGCTGAACGCACTCGGGCAGCCTGGAACCGGATCGACCGTCATCAACGCGGGCGCGAACCTGACTTCACTGTGTTCCACGAGCGTCAGCGCGATGCCATTGACAGCGTTGTGCTCCGACGCGAATGGAAATCCCAGGCCGGCGACCGGGCCATGGACCATCGGCGCGTACGCCGTGGTTGGTTCGAGCGGGACTCATACGCTGCCGCAGCCGCCGACCGGGGTTAAGGCCGTCGTGAACTGACCTATAGGAAAACGCATGGAACTGGAGCCGTCGCACAGGAACTAAATCTAATGTAAATGATTGGCGAAACATTTCGCACCAGTACGCCAAGTCCCGTGAAACGGGATTGTCGGAGTCTGGAAATTTGGCCCTGTGAGACCCCAAAAGTCACACTCCGAGAAGCGGACCTCACAGGATTTGGCCAATCTGCGATACGGTGCTTCACGCGCAATCCCAGAATTTTCCAAGAATACGCCGACTCATAGGAGGCCAAACGACATTCCAGGATTACTGCTGGTTGCCCGTTAATCAGGACTTATGCAACGATGCTTGCGCCAGACCAGACAGAGGCTGAATGAGGTGGCGAAGACCGGCATGCATGGTTTCAATCCACAAGGTAGATGAACATGAATACGAAACCGCAGCCAGAGCAGTCCATGCGAGAGGAACAAATCCGTACGGTCCTGAATGCGCACTGGGAGGCGTCGGCAGCCGGCGATGCAAACGCGGAACACGATATTTACGATGACGACGCCATATGTGATTATCCTCAGTCGGGCGAGCGAATCCTCGGGCGAAGCAATTTGCAGGCCTTGCGGAGTCATCATCCCGGCAAGCCGTCCGGCTTCAAGGTCAAGCGGATTCTCGGAAACGGGGATCTCTGGATCACGGAATACACAATCACGTATCAGGGGCGGGTGGCATACACGGTGAGTATTATGGAGTTCCGCAACGGCAAGGTCGTCCACGAAACACAGTATTTCGGGGATCCCTTCGAGGCGCCGGCTTGGCGGAGGCAATGGGTTCAACAGATCACGTGACGCCGCGCTGAGGATGAGGAAGGTTTGTTTGGCGGATAGCCGACGATAGACGCCGAGCAGTGAGATTTCCCTATTGATTTAGCCCTCCGAAACCGCATGATTCAGATAGGGCTGAACGTTCAGCTTCCGAGGAACGCATGTGCGTAACGTAGCCGTCGATAGGTCCTGATCAACGAGCAAACCAGACAAGCGAAATCTCGTTGACTTTTCAGAAGTCCGGTTCTGGGAAGTTGCGGGATTGTGGGCGGGTGACCGCGTAACCGGACGTAATCCCCTGCCCGAACTGGCCAGTACCTGGTAAACGTTCATGAGGACTTGGCAGGCTGGTGCGAGATGGTTTGACCGTCGATCCGGTGGCCGAGCACGACGTGTGACAATTCAAGCGCGATAATCGTCGCCAGGCTGGCTTCATCCGGCAGCACGTCAATCATGCCGGCGACTTTCTGGCGACGGGCGACTGCGCGTGAGGCCGCGCAGTCACCCCGCCCACCCGATCGGATCTAGCCCAGTTCACCCCGATCATCTATGAGGCTCGAGCCTTCACTTATTGATCTTCTCAATCAGCCAGTCGGCCATTTGCGGGATCATGACTGGCCAGTACTCCACCGCGCAATGCTCGCCGCGGCCGAGCAGCCAAAGATCGCCCTCCTTCGCCGACTGGTAGGTCGACACCAGGTCCGGGACGGGGTTGCCGGCATCGCGCGTGCCATTGACCACGAGCATGGGCCCGTTGATCAGCTTGTCTCCAGGTTTTGCCTCAGGCGCCAACGAGTTCTTCTCGCCCAAGTGTAGCCCCGCACACATGGCCACGATCGCCTTCACGCGCGGATCGTTTCGCAGCGCCGCGCGCAACGAGGCGGCCCCGCCATAGCTTTGCCCGAAGAAGCTGATCCGCTTGGTGTCGATGTCCTCTCGCTTCATGTACGTGTCGAGAACGGCGAAATTGGCCTCCGCCTTGGTATCCGGGGGCCACTGCCTGCTCTCGCCGAAGGCGGGCAGGTCGAGCGTGGCGACGGCAAAGCCCTTGGCGAGCATGTCCTGGATGGGGCGCCAGTGGTTCGCCTTGTACTGGTCGACGCCCCCGTACCAGATGACGAGCGGCGGCTTGGCGACGCCGAACGGCTTGTGCAGATAGGTGGTGATGTAGCCGTCCTTGTACGGAGCCTTCACCAACTCCAGCGGCACGTCGAACAGCTTGCCGCCCTTCTGGTACACCCGCAGTTGTGCGTCATAGGCCTTCGCCTCCTGTTCCGAGTTAATCCTCGGGAACCAGGCGAGCGCGTAGTAGACGTTCGAGGTCATGTAGGCGTTGAGGGCCGGACGCCGCTGTCCGGTCTCAAGGAGCGTGTCGCCGCGGCCTTCGTAGTACTTGCCGAGGACGCTCCACTCATAGACCCACCCACCGGGGGCGTCGCCTTCTTGCCTCACGATCCGCTGGAGCGTTTGCCGGATCACATTTTCATCGCCCCCGAGGTACGTATACGCCCGGACGCGGCGCTCCTCAAGTAACACCTTCCCGTCTTTGAAGTTCGGGCTCTTAGCTGTCGCCTGGACCGCGGGCAGGGCCGGGGCTTGGGCGAAGCTGGCCGAGACAGCTAGGAGTGAGAACAATGGCACGGCCAGACCGATCGCCGCTGATCCGCGGAGTGCCCGCGTAAGGGTCTTCCTGAGACGAGGCATAAGCATAAGATTGATCCTTTCTAGCGCCAGATGAGACGATCGGCGGACTATAGCACTCGGACAAGGGGAATTCTGTATTTAGTTTTCCTTGGGTCTGGAAATGGAAATCCCAAGCCAATTGAAGAAATCAACGCGGGAACGGAAAAATTGTTGCAGGCTTGGGTGGGACAACGAGTTGATAGCATGTGGGATATGTTAGCGCGCTTGAGTCGTGCGCCGAATTTGTTGCGCGCGAAATCGCTTCTAGTGCCTTACATCACGCTTCACAGGTGAATCTTTCGACGATTGGTCCCGATAGGTCCTCTGTTGTGAAAATAGCCTCACTGCGACTGAAAATAAGAGATTTTATCGGGAAGTGGCCCAAATGTAATGATTCTGTATGTAGTTACAAACAGCTGAAAGTTCATCCTAGAATTTGGACAAAAAAGCACGGCCGATCAGGATGGCCTCTTCCCCAAGCAGCGTCTGGTTTCAGACCCAAGGGCAGGCGACCAACCTACCTTCTTTAAATTCGAGGGGAGGCACTGCGTCTGCGCAGGAAGGCTTCGCAATGGGACAGCGGGTACGAAACGCGCAGCCGGAAGGTTTGCGGACAGGATTTGGTACGTCACCGGAGAGGCGAATTCGCCGATCGTGCGTGCCTTCCGGATCGGGACGAGGGACTGCGGAGAGGAGCGCGCGCGAATAGGGATGCATCGGATTCTTGTAGATCTGCTCCCCAGGCCCGATCTCCACGATGTTGCCGAGGTACATCACGGCGATCCGGTCCGAGATGTGGCGCACTACGGAAAGATCGTGAGCGATAAAGATGTAGGAAAGACCGAATTCGTTCTGAAGGTCCTGCATCATGTTCACCACTTGGGCCTGGATCGAGACGTCCAGAGCGCTGACGGGCTCGTCCGCCACGACAATCTTGGGATTCGTGGCCAGAGCCCGCGCAATGCCGATCCGCTGACGTTGGCCGCCCGAAAATTCATGAGGGTAGCGGTTTGCTTGTTCCGGAGTAAATCCCACTTTCCCCAAAAGCCAGCGCACGCGATCTTTACGCTCCTTTGAGGACGCGTCGGTGTGAATCCCCAATGGCTCTTCCACGATCTGACCGACCATCATGCGCGGATTGAGCGACGAATAAGGGTCCTGGAAAATCATCTGAATGTCCGGACGGTAAGGCCGCATTTTATCGCGGCTCAGCCGCGACAAATCCACCGAGCCTGCCGCATGGTGATAGACGATGCTGCCCGAAATTTCCACGCCGTAAACCATCGCGCGCAGAATGTTCACAATCGCCCGCCCTACCGTGCTCTTCCCGCATCCCGATTCGCCCACCAGCCCCAGCGTTTCGCCTTGCTCGAGTCCGAAACTTACGCCGTCCACCGCTTTTACTTCGGCAATCTTTCGCGCGAATACACCTCCCTGCACGGGAAAGCTCACGCGCAAATCCTGCACCTCGAGAATTTTCATGGATTCACCAGATGGCAGCGCACCCAGTGTCCCGAGGAAGACTCGATTAGTTCCGGCTCGATCAACGCGCATCGTTCCAGCCGCTCGCTGCACCTTGTTACAAATTTGCAGCCGATAGGCAGATCGAGAATACTGGGGACATTCCCCGGAATCGTCGTGAGCCGCCGCTGCCTATCGCCGTCCACTGTCGGCAACGATGCCAGAAGACCTCGCGTGTAGGGATGCTGCGGATTCTTGAATAGCTCCTTCACCGGCGCCACTTCCTGGATTTTTCCGCCATACATGACCATCACCCTATGGCAAGTCTCCGCCACAACGGCGAGATTGTGCGTGATCAGGAGAATCGCCGCGTCCTTCCGCTGATCCTTGATCTGCAACATGAGTTCCAGAATTTGCGCCTGAATCGTCACGTCCAAAGCGGTCGTCGGTTCGTCCGCGATCAACAACGACGGATTGCACGCCAGCGCCATGGCGATCATGACGCGCTGCCGCATGCCGCCGGAGAATTGCTGCGGATAGTCGTTCATGCGCGACGCTGGATCCGGAATGCCCACCAATTCCAGCATTTGAACGGAT
This sequence comes from Verrucomicrobiia bacterium, assembly GCA_035604385.1. Lineage (GTDB taxonomy): Bacteria > Acidobacteriota > Terriglobia > Acidiferrales > UBA7541 > Palsa-360. The sequence continues at coordinate 16,036 of DATNIO010000095.1, forward strand.
CGCTGGAACGCCTCCTCTTTCGATACTTTTTCGTGCACCAGAACGGCCTCCATCACCTGCATGCCGATGGTGAAAACCGGATTCAGCGAGGTCATGGGTTCCTGAAAGATCATGCTGATTTCCTTGCCGCGCACGTCCCGGATTTCGTCCCACGAGATCTTCAGCAAATCCCGGCCCTTGAAGAGAATGGATCCGTCGACGATTTTTCCGGGCGGGTCGGGAATCAATCGCAGGATGCTCAATGCCGTGACGCTCTTGCCCGACCCCGATTCACCGACCAACCCAAGGACTTCGCCGGGGAATATGTCGAAGTTCACTCCATCGACGGCCTTAGCGGTCCCTGCTTCGGTCTGGAAATAGGTCCTCAAGTTTCGGATCTGCAGGACTGGGACTTGAGTTGTGCTCACCGCAGCCTCGAATATTCCTTGGGATCGAAAGCTTCGCGAACCGCCTCGCCGATAAAGACGATGAGCAGAAGAGTGACGAACATCGCGGCCAAAGGGAAAAAGACGAGCCACCATTTCGTGAGATTCTCTACCCCTTGCTCAATCAATTCTCCCCAACTCGGCGTGGGCGCAGGCAAACCAAAACCCAGAAAATCCAGGGCTACCAGCGCGCTGATGTTCGCCACAACCATGAACGGCGCAAAGGAGACCACGGGCGTGAGGGAGTTGGGCAAAATATGCTTGAAGATGATGGACGAGTCGGAAGCTCCCATGGAAATGGCCGCCGCCACATAGTCCTTCGTTTTCTCGCGGTAGAACTCGCCTCTCACGTAGTACGTGATTCCCATCCAATCAAACGCGGTCAAGATCAAAATCAGCAGCCAAAAAGACGGCTGCAAAACGAGATTTCTTCCCGGAAGGTAAATCGGCACCACGATCGAGCTCACGATGATGATGGTGTAAAGAAACGGAAGCGAAGACCATATTTCGATCAGGCGCTGGCCGAGAATATCCAGTTTGCCCGCGAAATACCCCAACAGCGCCCCGACCGATACCCCTATGGCCAAACTGATGACCAAAACCAGAAGCGCAAAGGAAAGCGAAACGTTGAATCCGTAGGCCAGCCGCGCGAAAATATCCCGGCCGCGATCGTCGGTGCCGAAGATGTGCTGCCGCGAAGGCGCATTCGGAGGGCTGCCCGGAAGATCCAAGAGGGATTCCGTAGGGCTGTACGGATAGGGGGGAAGGACCGCCCAGCTTCCCTTGTTTTCTTGCCGGAATTCCCGCGCCACATCCCGATAATCCGGCTCGCCAATTCTCTCCTGACCAAAGGCCGACGCCGGGTAGTAATGGATCAGAGGAAAATAAAACTTACCGTCGTATCGCACTAACAATGCTTCATTGTTGATGAGCATCGGCAGAAGAAAGGAAATCCCGTATGCGGCCAGAAGAATAAGGAAGGAGTAATACCCCCGCTTGATGGTCCGAAATTTGCGAAGTCGTTTGCGAAAGACGGAGATCGACGGACGTTCCGCCGGACCCGGGGTTTGGGGCGTGGGTGGAATCTCCTCGAGATTCACAAGGGTGTCCCGTTCGCTCATTTGAATCGAATCCTGGGATCCACCACAACGTAGATCATGTCGGAGAGGATATTGCCGACCAGCAGCAGCACGCTGTCGATCACCAGAATGCCCAGTGCCACGGGATAATCCCGCTGCAATATGGAGGTGTACCCCAGATACCCCATCCCATCGATGTTGAACACCTTCTCAATGAGGAACGACCCCGCCAAAATGATGCTGATTACATTTCCCAGACCGGTGACAATCGGAATAAGCGAATTCCTCAGCGCATGGACAAAGACGACGCGGCGTTCGGTCAAACCCTTGGCGTACGCCGTGCGCACATAATCCTGCCCCAGGTTTTCCATCAGCGAGTTCTTCATCAGGATGGTAAGCGTGGCAAATGACTCGATCGTGTAGCACAACACCGGAAGAAACATGTAATGGATCTGCGCGGTAATTTTCCCAAAGAAGCTCAGGTATTCCCAATTGCCTGGACGGAACCCGCCCAGCGGGAAGAGATTCAAGAAACTGCCTCCGCCCAAAAGCACAAGCAGAGCCGTCCCCAGAGCCCAACCGGGGATTGAGTAACCGAGAAACACAATTAGGCTGCTGAAAAGATCGAAGCGAGAACCGTGCCGAATCGCCTTGAATACGCCAAGCGGAATGCATACAAGATAACTCAAAAAGAATCCCGTCAGACCCAAGAAAATCGAAATAGGAAACCGGGATTTGATGACGTCCCACACGGGATCCTGATAAATGTAGGATCGCCCAAGATCGAGGTGCAAAACTTTCCATAGCCACTGTGCGTACCGGATGTGCACAGGCTTGTCAAAGCCGTAGTAGCGGCGCATCTCGTCGAGCGCCTCCTGCGGAATATCGACGTCCACACTTCTGCCGCCGCCTCTCTGCGCCAAGGACATCTTGTACTGCATGATTTGGCGTTCCACCGGGCCGCCCGGAACGAAATTCATTACGAGGAACACGGCCAGCGTGATGCCGACAAAGGTCGGTATGATCAGCAGGAAGCGTCGGACAAAATATCCGGTCATAGAGGTTTAAGGAATCTTCTTGCGCTCACTACTTTGCCGGCGGGTGCGCCTTCGCATACTCATCCCAGTAATGATCGTCGGTCTGCCCAACTTCCAGTTTCACGGAGGAGTCGCCCAAAGCCCGCTTTAGCTTGGCATCCTTGTCAGGGTCCACCCACCACAATATATGTGCCGTATAGGTGTCGCCCGTCCGCGTCAGATAGCCTGGCGGAGTTCCGAACTTGTTCCAGAAAGCGATGCGGGTAAATGGAGCGGTCCAGTGCAACATATAATTATAGGAATTCGCAACAATTCCGTCGATTTCGCGGATGATGCGAATCCGCTCCTGCGTGTCGAACGACTTGTCATACTGCTTGCAAAACTCGTCGACCCGTGCGCTCTTGAATCCCGTAACATTATTGGTGTTGTCCACGTCGGCGAGCGTGGATTGCCATTCGGTCTCGGGATTGGGAAAAAGCAAGCCGCCCCACGCCAGATGCGCCATCTGAAACTTGCGTTGGTCGACCATTTGAATCTCCGTTTCAAAAGTCAAGAGGCGGAGAGTCAGGCCGATCCCGACTTTTCGCAAATCCTCCTGGTACACGGTCAGTTCGGGCTCGTTGATCTTGTTCCGGTAGAGTAACTCGATTTGCAACGGCGCTCCGTTTTTCACCAACCTTCCCTGGTTGTCACGGCTGTTCCAGCCCGCGTCGGCGAGCAGCTTTAACGCCTCTTGCGGATCGTAGTCGTTCTTTGGGTTGGCAGGATTCTCGTAGGGAGTTCCGGTATAAAAAGAATTTTCCGCCTGGAATTCGTTGAACAATATCTTCTCGATGATCTGCTTGCGGTCCAGAAGTAGCGTTAAAGCCTTACGGACGCGAATATCGTCGAATGGGGGCTTCCGAGCGTTGAAGGCAAATTCACGGATTGTCTGAGGCTGGCTGTTATACACTTTTCGCTTCTGGATCAAGCCCCGCTGGACATTCTCAAAGTTCAGCTCTTCCACCCATTGCCGGGGTTGTCTCACCTCGTAGGTGTCGAGCTCGCCCTTCTTGAACTTCTCAAATGCGAGGTTATCGTCGCGAACCACCACAAATTGCATCTCGTCGAAATTACCCAGCCCCACATTCTCTCTCGCCTTCTCCGCCCAATAATCCTTGCGGCGTCGAACCGTAATGGTCTGGCCCTTGGCAATGTCCTCTTCACGAATCGTATAAGGACCGGAACCCGGCAGCAACTTGTAGTTGTATTCCTTGAGATATTTATCTCCATTGACGGACTTCAAGACATGCGCCGGGAAAATCTGCATTCCAGAGAAATACAGGAAATTTCTCCAGTTCAATTCCTTGGCTTGGACTCGAACGATGTACTTGCTTTCGGCGACTGGCCGGCTGAGCTTCGAGTACGTTATCTGCTCCATCGGGTCTTGCAGCGTCTTATCCATCAGGAAGTCATAAGTAGCCACAACGTCTTCGCTGGTTACGGGCACGCCGTCGGAAAACCGGGCGTTGGGATCGATGCGAAAGCGATAGGTCATCTTGTCCGGCGAAATTTGCCAGTGCGTGGCCAGCCCCGGAACAAACTCCAGGGTCGTAGGATGGACTCCGAGCAGGGTCTCATAAGCCATCGCCGTGATGCCGTAGTTAAACTGGGAGTTTGACTCCGGCCCAACCATACGAAGGGTGCCTGGGAAGTCCGGTACGTAATCTCTAAATACGCCGCCTTTAATGGCCCGCGGGTCCCCAATCAGATCGAAATCCGTGTTCGTTTCCCACCCTTTTCCGGTGAAGCCCTTTCCTCCCTGCTCCGCGGAAACGGCGGGATCGGCGCCGGCGTCGGCATCCGGGAAGACCGGATAGTCCGCCTTGTTCATGGACACGGGGCCGGAGCGAGTGACCGGAGATGTTGAGCTGGACCCAGGTTCTGGATTCGAGCTTCTGCCACAGCCGCTGATTCCCAGAGCCAGCACTGCGATCAAGACAGACTGTATCGTTTTCATCGTGGCCTCTCTGAAGAAAAGGGTATCATTTTAAGTTAAGCACCGGCCTATCTTTCAGGACCACCGCGATGGACCATGTTCGTAAGAGCTACGAGGACTTGGCCATGGGTGTATGATGTGGCCGCAAATATCGACACAGCGAAATTCCGGCTAATGTTGGCCCGGTAATAACAAAATCGAAAGATAGAAAGAGGACACGAAATGCGACTTCGATTTCTTTTGGTTGGCATCCTGGCGCTCGCCGCCGGTGCCGCCGCGCAGGCCCCCGCCCCAACTGATCTTCATCTGCGCGGCGACCGCTTCAAACCGCTAACGGCTAGCGAACTTACACCGGAACAAAAGACCCTGGTGGAGCACTTGTTGTCGGGCGAGCGAGGGACTTTAAACGGTCCCTTTAACGTCCTGCTGCGCAGCCCGGAGATGGGCGACCTTGCGCAAAAGTTGGGAGCCTACATTCGATTTCACACCACGGTGCCGGTCAAATTGAATGAGTTCGCGATCCTGATCACGGCGCGCGCCTTGAACGTGCAATACGAATGGGCTGCCCACCACAAAAATGCCCTTCAGGCGGGCCTAAGTCCCGCCATTATCGACGCCGTGGCAGTAGGAAAGCGGCCGCCTACCATGCAGCCGGATGAGGAAATCATCTATAACTTCACCTCGGAATTGGTGAATACCAAACAGGTGAGCGATTCCGCATTTCACGCCGCGGTTGACAAGTTTGGGGAGCGCACCGTAGTCGATCTGATCGGCACGATCGGCTACTACCATTTCGTCTCGATGCTACTGAATGTGGACCGCTACCCGATGCCCGAAGGCGCCCAGCCGGAGCTAAAGCCTCTCCATTAGGCCGAACGGCGAGAGCGACCGTGCTTCCCTCAGGTCAACTGACGGAAGAGGCACAAAGGCCAGTTGCCGATAAGATGGGAGTATCGGAATGTGGCCCACGCCCACAAAGATGTGTTCTTGGGCAAACAAAACCCGCTGAATTGAAATAGGTCGAATCAGGTAGTCACGAGGAATGTGAAATTGAGGTTTCTGGGCAACCTGCGAACCCCGCTATTGCGCGGCAGGAGGGTTTTCAGCGGGGATTGGGCGAATCGCGCCAGCGGTTGCCAGTGTAGGTTGAAACGGGTTATGCTTCCCGAGTATCCTTGATCGGAGAGATTGGCCAAAATTGCGGAAGATCGTGCGCAAACTCGCAGCCATCGCGGCCCTCTTGGCCCTGCTTCTGCCGGGTGTATCCGCCCTGGCGGAAACCATTTCGGCCGCTGATTCGCTCGCGTGCTGCAACACGGCCTATTGCCCGGTGCACCATCGCCAAGCGCGCGATCTCCAGAAAGACAAGAGCAATTGCGATGCGAAGGGTATCCCCGGGCAAAACGATTGCTCGATGCGGGCCTGTGACTCCGCAGCGAATCCGATCGTTGGAACCACCGCATTTGTTCTCGTAACGCCGGTTGCCCTTCGCGGGCCCGCCATTGCAGAGGCCGCCTCTGCGTTGGCGTCCCTGTTCTTCCCTTACGTTGCCACGGTTCCCCTGATTCCCCCTCCTCGTACCTTCCCGAACTGACGAAACGATCCACCTTGTACTGGTGAGCTCCACCGGATTACGTGCCGGTCAGAGCGTCGTCGTCTGGCTCTCGACTCGAGGGAGGGTGAAAATGAATCGCAATAGGTTTTTGATTTGCCTAGGAATTGTTTTGGCACTTGCCATCTGCGCATCTGCATTTTTCCCGGCACCCGCGCGCGCGGAAATTTTCGGCACCGTGCGCGGCATCGTGCACGATCCTCAGCACCGTCCCATTCAGGATGCCGAGGTGGACCTGAAAGCGCAGCGCTCGGATTGGGTGCAGCACCAAAAAACCAATGACAACGGTGAATTCGAGTTCAGCGCCGTGCCGTTAGGGGAATATACCGTTACCGTGACGATCGCGAATTTTCAGACGGCAATGCAAAGCGTCGTCGTCACCTCAGGCTCGAGCCCCGTCTTGCACTTCCTAATGGAGCTGGCCGGCGTCACCGAAAAAACAGTGGTAACTGGAGAACCTGTCAGCGCATCCGTGGAGTCCGTCACTCCCACAACTCTTCTGAGCCGCCAGACCATTCAAGATACGCCTGGGGCCGACCGCACGAACAGTTTGGCGATCATCACGGAGTATGTCCCCGGTTCATACGTAACCCACGATCAACTTCACATCCGCGGCGGACACCAGGTGAGCTGGCTGGTAGATGGCGTGCCGGTTCCGAACACCAATATCGCAAGCAACGTAGGCCCACAGTTCGATCCCAAGGATATCGATTACATGGAAGTGCAAAGAGGCAGTTATGACGCGGACTATGGAGATCGAACTTACGGCGTCTTCAACGTGGTGCCCCGAACCGGTTTTGAACGCGATAAAGAGTGCGACCTCGTCACCAGCTTCGGAAATTTCTATCAAACCAATGACCAGATCAGTTGCGGCGGGCACACCGAGCGATTTGCTTACTACGGCAGCCTGAGTGGAAATCGAAGTAATCTTGGACTCCAGCCGCCAACCCCCGCGGTCCTTCATGACGCGGAAAACGGCATCGGCGGATTTGGTTCGCTGATTTACAACATGGACCCGAAAGACCAATTGCGCTTTGTCCTATCTTCGCGCAGAGACTATTATCAGATTCCTGTTTCCGCGGGCGTGATCACCGAGATTAACGGCGTTCCAGGCGCGATTTCCATCACTCCCTGCTCGCCTCCATCCACCTGCGTCGATGGTAGCGGCAATCCCCAGGCGGGCATCTACCAGTTTGATGGCCAGCATGAGGCGGACACCTTTTTGAACTTCTCCTGGGTGCGGACCATTAATTCCAATGTGCTGCTGACGGTTTCCCCCTTCTTTCACTACAATAGCGCGGACTACGCCGGCAACCCGAACGACTTTCCCACCGACACCACCGACAACAGGACTTCCATTTATGCCGGGGCTCAGGTCACTTTCAGCGCGACAGTGGCGAGAAACAGCGTCAGCGCCGGGTACTATGGTTTCTACCAACACGACAACCAACTTTTTGCAATTACGTATACCGATGGCAGCGCCCCAAACCTTCTGCCGGACCGGGAAATCATTGGTGGAAATTTGGAAGAATTCTGGTTGGAAGATAAATTTAAGGCTGCCTCATGGCTGACTCTCAGCGGCGGAGTGAGGGAGTCGTTCTTCTCGGGAGGCATCCGCGAAAACGCCACGAGTCCACGCGTCGGTATTTCAATTCAAGTTCCGAAACTCGACTGGGTGTTCCATGGTTTCTACGGGCATTTCTACCAGGCCCCACCGTTGCTCACGTTCTCCGGGCCGGCGCTCGTGAACGCAGCGAGTGGACAAGGGTATAGCTTTGGGTCCTTACATGGCGAACGGGATGAAGAATATCAATTCGGCGTGAACATCCCTTACAAAGGGTGGGGCCTGGATGCCGACACATTCCGCACTCGTGCGAACAATTTCTTCGACCACAATAACCTGGGCGAATCCAATGTGTTCATTCCGGTCACACTGACGGAGGCACTCATCCGCGGCTGGGAACTGACTCTGCGTTCTCCCCGCCTTTGGAAAATGGCTCAACTGCATCTCGCCTACTCCAATCAGATTGGTGAATCCAGGGGAAACATCACGGGCGGTCTCATCCCCGGGGACAACACCCCCAGCGGCGATTACGGCCAGTTGGATCACGACCAGAGAAATACACTTAACGTCGGACTCCAAACCACGCTTCCCTGGCGAACATTCGCCTCCGGCAACGTCTACTATGGCTCAGGCTTCAGCAACGGCAATGGTCCAGCGGTGACCGGAGTTGCGCCCTGTTGCTCCGCGCTGGACTATTTGCCCGCGCATACGACCGTCGATCTTTCCGTTGGAAAAGATATCGGCGAAAACTTCACCATTTCCGCAAGCGCGCTGAACGTGGGGAATCGCCGCGTGATGCTGGACGACAGCCTGACCTTTGGCGGATTCCATTTCAACAACCCGCGCGAGATTTTCGTCGAGCTGCGCTACCGATTCCACTACTGAAAAGAAGGATTGGAACCACAGATGCACACAGATAAACACGGATAAGAAACTACTAAAACAACACATTGAGTAAGAAGGCTTCCTGCTTCCTGCTTCCTGCTTGGCTTTTCCTTTGCTTTCATCCGTGTGCATCCGTGGTTCCAAATGCAAAAGGAGCCGCGAGGAGGATCGCGGCTCCTTTTCTTGTCCTGCTCTGAGATTACGGAATTAGCGCGCTGACTTCGGCGGAGAATGCACTCTCCACGTTGCTGGAATCGACCGAAGTGACGACGAAGAAATAAGTTTGCCCTGCCTGGACGTTGGAATCGGTGTACGACGTCGCCGCATCCGGTGTGCTGGTCATTTTTGTGTAAGGTCCGCCGGACTGCTGCGACGAGTAAGTATTGTAGCCAACCACGCTGGATGCACTCGGCGACCAGGTCAATGCCACGGAGTGACTCACAGCAACGACTCCCGTGCCCGAAAGGGCGATGGAATCCGGCGAATTTGTGGCGTTGCTGGCGACGGAAATTTTGCCCGTTACGGCGCCCGCCGAGGCTGGCGTAAAGGTTGCCGTCACGGTCGCCGCCTGCCCTGGATTCAGCATAACTCCGGAAGCGCCGGTCGCGTTGAAACCCGCTCCGGACACGGTGACGGTGGAAATCGTGACGATGGAATTGCCTGCGTTGGTGAGCGTGACGGTCTGCGTGCCGCTGTTTGGCATGGTCACATTGCCGAAGCTCAAAGAAGACGCGCTGGAGTTGAGAAGAAGCGATGAGGCGCTTACCGTAAGAACCGCTGCGTTGCTCGTCGCGCTGCCCGCGCCGTTGCTTACCGCGACGGTGAACTTGGCGTTGTTGTCCGTGGTCGTTTCGGCCGGAGTCGTGTAAGTGGCCGCTGTCGCGCCGCCAATCACCGTGCCGTTTTTGCTCCACTGATACGTGAGCGGCGCCGTGCCGGTAGCCGCGACTGTGAACGAAGCCGTTTTCCCGGCGATCACCGTCTGGCTGGTCGGTTGCGTCGTGATCGCGGGAGCCACGATAGTACTCGTCACGGTTAGCACGGCGGCGTTGCTGGTTGCGTTGCCTGCGGTGTTGCTCACCTCGGCGGTGAACTGCGCATTGTTGTCCGTAGTCGTTTCCGCCGGAGTGGTGTACGTGGAGGAAATCGCGCCGCTGATCGTGGCGCCGTTCTTCTTCCAGAGGTACGTCATAGGCGCTGTGCCGGTAGCTGCCACGTTAAAAGTTGCCGTTTGTCCCGCGACGATCTTCGCGCTCGCCGGCTGCGATGAGATTGTGGGCGCGACCGGTCCGGTCGTCGAACTCGTGCCGGTGCCGCTCAGGGCTATTGAATTCGTCGAACCGTTAGACCGCTTGAATTCCAGGGAGCCCGAATAGGCTTGCTCAGCGGACGGTTTGAACGACACGGAGCCAGTCAGGCTCTGGCCGGGATTCAAACTGACGGGCAAGGAAGGTCCGGAAAAGGAAAACTGGGCTGCTGAAGAAAAAATGCTGGAAATCGTAATACTGTGCCTATTTTCATTCGTTATGGTCACAGCGTGCGACGCGCTGGTCGAACCTACCGATTCGCTGCCAAAACTGACGGATGAAGGGCTTACCCTTACATTCGCGTGCGCCACTGTTCCAAAAGCGAGCAAGATCGTGATGGCCGCCGCAACGGCCTGAATTTTATTTCTGATTTCTCGAGCAATCCGCATTGTGTTCCCCCAAAGGCCGTTTGTGCCGGGCCCCACGACTTGAGTGCACAGTAGTTCACGGCAAATTGACTGCTCGACTGGTCATTGGGACTGTTGAAGGACAGGCCCGCGACACGCCCGTTGATACAGGTCGAGCCCGGCCCTCGAAGAACGGGGAAAAAGAATTCCCAAGGGAACAGTGTTCTGCGAGAAATTCGAGAAGCTTGGAGCGCGACTTCAGAATTCGCCTGAAATGATCCGGCCTGCCGGAAGTGGTTTGAACTACATGAGCCAGAAAGACCGTTGCGGAGCCCGCGGCGGCATGTTAGGGTAGCGAATAAAAGGCGAAGTATGGAGGAGACCAGCAGTGGCTCAATCTCTAGCGGTGCGGCCCACGAAGGATTCGGTCACGCTCGCGCGCGTCCGGGAAATTGTCGAGCAATTCGCGGAGCGCGACCGCCTCGGCGAAATCATCACCGCCGTGCACCACATCCCGGCGCGCGAGGCCAGGTTTGCGCCAATGCCAGAATGGGTCCGCCCCGAGCTGGCGCACGCCTATGCGGAAAAAGCCGTCGCGCAGTTGTATAGCCACCAGGCCATGGCCGCGGAAGCCATCAAGGAAGGGCGCAACGTTGTGGTGGTTACGCCGACGGCATCCGGGAAAACGTTGTGCTACAACTTGCCGGTCCTGAACGCCGTCCTCGAAAATCCGGACACGCGCGCGCTGTATCTCTTCCCCACCAAAGCGCTCGCGCAGGACCAGCTCGCCGAGTTGCACGACTTGTCCGCGCGTCTCGACAACCACTTCGGCGTCTTTACCTACGACGGCGATACGCCCGCCGACGCGCGCAAGGCGATTCGCGAGCGCGGCCACATCGTGCTATCGAACCCCGATATGCTTCACACCGGAATCCTGCCGCATCACACGCGCTGGCAACGTCTGTTCGAGAATTTGCGTTACGTAGTGCTGGACGAATTGCACACTTATCGCGGCGTGTTCGGCAGCCATCTGGCCAACGTGCTGCGGCGGCTGCGGCGCATCGCCCGATTCTACGGCTCGAACCCGCAATTCATCTGCTCTTCAGCGACGATCGCGAATCCGGGCGAACTCGCTTCGCGCCTGGCGGAAACCAATTTCGAGGTGATCGAAGAAAACGGCGCGCCGGCCGGAGAGAAATTTTTTGTTTTCTACAACCCGCCGGTCGTGAACCGTTTTCTGGGAATCCGCCGCAGCTACATCAACGAGTCGTCGCGCGTCGCCCAGGAATTCCTGAAGCGAAATCTGCAGACCATCGTGTTCGCCAACTCGCGCCTGTATACGGAAGTGTTGCTCACCTATTTGCAGCGGGCGAATCCGGCGCAGCCTGGGCAGCAGCCCGCGATTCGCGGCTATCGTGGCGGCTATCTCCCCGGCGAGCGCCGCGAAATCGAACACGGCTTGCGCGAAGGCCGCATTCGCGGCGTGGTCTCGACCAATGCGCTGGAGCTGGGGATCGATGTCGGCTCGCTCGACGCGACGATCATGGCGGGATACGCCGGAACGATTGCATCCACGTGGCAGCGCGCGGGCCGCGCCGGACGGCGCAGCGGAAGCTGTTGCGCCGTGCTAGTCGCTTCCTCGGCGCCGCTGGACCAATTTATCGTCCAACACCCGGATTATTTTTTCGGCCGCTCGCCCGAGCACGCGTTCGTCCAGCCGGACAATCTGGAAATCCTGATCAATCACCTGAAGTGCGCCGCGTTTGAATTGCCGATCGCGACAGGCGAAACCTTTGGCGGCGTGGATGTCCCCGATCTTTGCGCCCGGCTTGCCGAAGCGGGCTTCCTTCATCGCACGGGCGAGCACTGGCACTGGACGCAGGAAGCCTATCCCGCGGACACTGTAAGCCTGCGCTCGGTGACGTCGGACAATTTCGTGATCGTGAACATCACGGAAGGAGCCGAAGTGATCGGCGAAGTGGATTTCTCGAGCGCGCTCACCACGGTTCATCCAAAGGCGATTTACCTTCACCAGGGACAGCAATTTCACGTCGAAGCGCTCAACTTCGAGGAACGGAAAGCATACGTGAAGCGCGTCGATGTGGACTACTACACCGACGCCATCCGCTACACGCAGGTCCGCGTGTTGGAATGCGCGGCCAGCGAGCGCATCGAGGCGGGCGGCGCCGACGCGCAGGCCGCGCGATCGCACGGCGACGTGCTGGTTCGATCGCAGGTGATCGGCTTCAAGAAGATCAAATTTTTCACGAACGAAAATGTAGGCGACGGAAAGCTCGAATTGCCCGAAAATGAAATGCACACGACGGCTTTCTGGCTGACCCTCGAACGCTCCCTTGTAGAATCGCTTCCCTTTTCCGTAAGCGACCGCCAGAGCGGCATGTTCGGCCTGCTCCACGCCCTGGAATCCATCGCCACGCTCCTCCTGATGTGCGACGCGCGCGATCTCGGCACGGCCATCGGCGAGCGCCCGCCGTCGCCAGGTTCGGAGATCGAATGGGAAGACGCGGCGAGCCCGGAAGAAATAGCCGCCCTCGCGGAAAAAGAATTCTTCGAGCCCAACCTATATCTCTACGACGCCTACCCCGGCGGAATCGGATTTTCCGACCCGCTGTACCGCGCGCACAACATCCTGCTCGCAAAAACGCGTGAGCTGATCGCCGCATGCCCCTGCGAAAACGGGTGCCCCTCGTGCGTCGGCCCCGTAGGAGAGCGAGGCGAACGCGCAAAGGAAGCCGCCCTGGCAATCCTCTCCCGTCTCGGCGCGTAAATGAAAGTAAGAATGGAACCACGGATGGACACGGATGGACACGGATAAAAGAAGGAACATACAAGACTACTGGATTATGAAAACAAAATTCATATATGTGTTTCTTTCCCTCTCGATCTTATTGTTTTTTCATGTCCGTGTTCATCCGTGTGCATCCGTGGTTTCAAACTCCGTGCAATTACTGTGAGCAAAGACGAAAAATTCGCGCGCATTGCCGCGTTGCGTCCCGCGCGCGGGAAGTTAGCTCCGGCGCTGTGCGTTTCGGAAGCTGTCGCTGGAGGCGACCGCCTCGCGGAACTCCTCGGCGCGCGGATCAACCGGAATCATTACGGCGAACACTTATCCTTGCAGCAGTGGTACGCCACTCCGGAAATGTGTTCGCCGGATGAGCGTTCGCTTTCCTTGCTGCTTCCTCAGTCCGCCGATGCAGGCGCTTCCGTGAAGGCCGCGATCGATCCTGAACAGTGGCTGTTCCTCGACACCGAAACGACCGGCCTCGCGGGCGGCACCGGCACGTATGCGTTCATGGTCGGCATCGCGTGGTGGGATGCGGGAGGTTTGCTGGTCGAGCAATTCTTTCT
>DATNIO010000096.1:0-5769 GCA_035604385.1 Verrucomicrobiia bacterium
GCTTACTAGAACCCCACCCATGCTGCCGAAACTGAACCGCCGGCGAGCGTTGTTCGTGCTCACCAAAATCGACGAGATTCTGGCGTGGGAGAAGCAGAAGGAAGCGGAGCGGGACACCCGCTTCGTCGAACTGGGACGCTATCTGTGCGAAGTCCGGGCGGGGTTCGTTGAACTGGGCCGTTATCTATGCGAAGTCCGGGCCGGGCAGTACTGGCGGGTCGAAAAGCTGGCGTCGTTCGACGATTTTCTGGAGAGGCGGTTTCCGGAGTCAAGAAGGAAGGCGTACTACCTGATGTCCATCCACGAACACCTGCCGCCGCAGGCCCGGCGGGAACTGAAGGCAGTGGGATGGACGAAAGGGCTGGAGTTGGCCAAGCTGGCGCGGCGGGATGGGCAGAGGTTCGATTGTGCAACCTGGTTGCACAAGGCGCACGAGATGCCGAAAGAGGAATTTAAACAGGAAGTCGAGAAGGAGTTGACCGGGAAGGAAACCGAACCAGCGGAGATCATCTACTTCAAACTCTACAAGAGCCAGATCCCGGTCGTCGAGCAGGCGATTGAGACGGCCGCTCTGATGCTGGGAACGGACAAGTCCCGCGGCTACTGTCTGGAAATGATCTGTGCCGATTTCCTGGCGGGGGCAAACCTCGAAAACGGCAATTCGCGTGTCCTCCTGCAATCGGTCTTGCGGTTCTTCAAGTTCCTACCGGGCGAAGAGAGGAAGGCGTTTCTGGATCACTTCAACGGGAAGGCATCATGAACGGGGCCGCGCCGAAACGCCCACGCCTGCGGCTTGATTCCGAGTTGTACGAAGAACTGCGCAACCAGGTACTCCGCCGGGATGGCTGGCGATGCCAGGCCTGCGGCACGATGTCGAATCTTGAGGTTCACCACCAGGAATTCCGCAGCCAAGCCGGTGATGATTCCGGAGAAAACCTGGTTACCCTGTGTGCCAGCTGCCATGGTCAAGCGCATCGGCGCATCATGGTTGGCAAGTAGGTCCTCCCCATATCCGTGAACACACCTACGAGTAACTGAAACTGGGTCTTATTGATCGATGCTAAGCTTCTCGACTCACGAAGAACAGCTGGCGCTCCAACTTCCAAGGCCATCGTGAAAATAGGTTTCTTACAGGCTCTAATGTGAGCGGTTTGGAACAGACGGTCAGAATTTTACCGAATAAGATTGCGTTGTTTCACCTGGTTGCTCCAAGTTCTCAAGCCGGAGCCCGGAACGCGCAAGAGTTCGACATGAGAATCCGGAGCGCTCGCATTGTGCGAAAAAAGATTCGAGTGGAGGAATCATGACCTCTCAAATAGTGAACCTACAGGTGACCGCGAGCATACCGATTGACTGCGATTTCTGGTCGAAAGATGACGGATGGCAGGGGCTCTGTAAAAGCCCGTCGGTCACGGTCCATGGCAGCAGTTTCGAAGATGCCAAAAAGAACATGGCAACTGAATTACAAGTGCATATCGAAAGAATCCTGCGTGAGCATCCTAAGAGAAGTGCGCGGCGAGTTGCCTGAGGCAGGGCGACAATCGTAAGCTGCGAACAGAACCTGATTACGCTTTGTTCTGCCTGCCACGCCAGCCTGCATCGCAGTTGAGGAGTGGATGCGGAGAGCCTTCAAGAAAACCCTGCCAAATAAAAAGGCCGCCTCTGAGAGGCGGCCTGATATTTGTATTCCAAACTTGGCTGGTTTATTAGGGTCGTTCAATCCTTAGTTCCTCGAAAGATCATGGCCCTGCCCAGGGCCACTTCGAACTGAGTGATCGGGTTCGCTGCACTTCACCGCAATCCCAAATCCCGGTTCATGGCCGCCTTTCCGCAACTCGACAAGAATTTGGCTTTCGTCGCAAGGACACATTTTCAAGTCATTCAAACATCGGTATTTCTTGGCTTCGTTTTGCAATTGGTAATTATCCCTTGACAACAAGTGAATAGTATGCGAACATAATATCCATGAACCGCAGACAGACCATTCCAAAGCACTTACGATACACCTTAGACCAGTTCAAGGCTGAATTCCCCAATGATGACGTTTGCCTTGAGGCAATCAAAGAGCAACGGTATCCCGGTGGCGTGACCTACTGCGCGGAGTGTGCGCAAGACCGCAAGTTGTATCGCGTTGCGGGCCGCACTGCTTATGCGTGTGAATGCGGTCATCAGTTCTATCCGCTTGCGGGAACAATCTTTGAGAAGTCCACCACTCCATTGCACATCTGGTTTTATGCGATGTATCAAATGGGTTCCACTCGTTGTGGAATCTCCGCGAAACAGATTCAGCGGGAGACTGGCGTGACCTATAAAACTGCTTGGCGGATGTTTCGCCAGATTCGCTCGTTGCTGTCCGAGGGAGACATGCAACTGGAGGGATCGACGATTGAGATGGATGAAATGTATTACGGGGGAACTAGCAAAGGCCATGCTGGACGCCCAATGCGTGGCGACAAACAGAAAACTCCGGTCATCGGGATTGTGGAACGCAGCAACAATCGCAGAGTCGGAAGAGTCAAGGCCTTGGCTACTCCCGATGTGACTTCGGAACGTGTCATGGGAATTGTTCACGAACACATTCTGCCAAAGAGCACTGTATTCACTGATGAATACATTATTTACGATAGGCTTGGCGCACGCGTGCAGGAGCACAAGCGCATTAACCACAGTTCCAAGGTTTATGTCATGGGCGACGTGCACACCAATACCATCGAAGGATTCTGGTCGTTGGTGAAACGTGGAATCGGCGGGGTCTATCACTCGGTCGGACAGAAGTACCTGCAAAGCTACCTGAATGAATACAGCTTCAGGTACAACCGCAGAGATCAGGGCAATCTCATTTTTGGCGCAATCTTGGCGCGGGTTTCCGAAAAGGCGTCGTCGAAGCCTTCCGCACCAGTCGCAAGAATTCAGCCCGTGTAAATGGGCGCGTGTCACCTTCGGTTTTCTTGGCGGATTGCTTTGGGTGACTCGCCATGGTGCGGTACGCCGCTGTTCGGCTGCACTTGTTTGCGGCCTAGGAGCAGTGTGCCGTGTCATGCGCGAAAAGTCAATCACTGGCTGCATCGCTAGTTCGATCATTGTTCTGCGGACTCCCAAGACAGGAACAACGTATGGCCGTATTTATATCTGGCTCTGATGAGAATTCAGGGAAACACCACCGAGATACATTCTTTTTTGGCGGATGGGTTGGGCCGGAAGAGGATTGGTCGCGCTTCTTTGCTCCTGCATGGCAAGAGCGCGTACTTGCTGGGCCACCAAAAATTCCATATCTCCACATGACAGACATTCGCAGCAAATCTTGGCGGGGAAAATGGGGACTATCAAGACTCGATGCAGAGGATCGAATTGATGAAGCATTCATCTTGCTAGACCAAATGCAGACGTTTTACCCAATTGGCTTGTATCTTGACGCAGGCTTTGTGCGCGACCAATTCAAAGAGATGAAGGTGGTCAGCAATGCAACTGGGGCAGCCAAAAACTTTGACCCGGACTATCTCTGCTTTCTCGCGTATGCGTACACCGTTTTGAATTGGGTTCACCTAAACAATCCAGAAGCCGAGAAGGTAGACTTTATCGTCGAAATAAATGGGCACATCACGAAATATATTCAAGAGTTTCATGCCACGCTGTCAGAAGGTCTTGCCGTAATTGGTTGTCCGGAATTAGCAGAACTTCTTGGCCAGCTAATACCGGGCGACAAGGAACGCGTTCCCCTTCAAGCCGCCGATCTTTTGCTCTGGTACTCAGCAAGAGATAAATCCACCTTGGATGAACGGGAAGCGCGGCGCTATTTCACAATTGCCCATCGAAAAGGAGCCCGAATACCAATGTCCAACGAAATGCTATTGAAACTAAAAGAATCCTTTTCGGATAAAAAGGTACCGCCGTCGGCTTGGTTCAAAGAGAGCGTATAATTCGCGTCCGAGGGGGAGAAAGGAGCATTCCCCATGCATGGTAAATGCCCCAAATGTGAGGCCCTAATCACCAGGGTCAGCTTCCAAGAAATCGAGGCAGTAGCTCCACAGGCTAAATATAAGTGGAGAACAATTACCTTTATTTGTCCATTTTGCTCCGTGGTGCTCGGCGTACAAATGGACCCGATTGCATTAAAGAGCGATACGGTCGCCGAGGTTTTGACTGGTTTGGGTAGGGGTTAAGCATAGTTGTTGCGTTCGGATTGTTGGCGTCTATGTTCAGTAGACGCCCTTTTTCCTTCTGTCCTATCATGGTTCCTCCACTTCTTGACATATAATTCCCAGCGTTATGGAAGCCACTACCCGCGATTACATCCTGTTCCTGATGAAATACATCAAGAATCTCGACGCCGAAAATATGGCGTTAAAGAGTCTGTTAATGAGTCATCCCGATTCGAGGACTCGGCTTGGATGGGAATCTCGCCTTCAAGAACTGATGGATGATCCGACGTGCAAGCGAGCGATTGACGCCAAATTCGATCCGCACATCGATAAAATAATGAAAGCACTTGATGATCGGGAGGCTTTCGCAGCTCTGCTACGAACTCCGACAAAAGGACTTCCAAATTAACTGGCTGCCCTGTCACGGCAGGCCCACCTTAATAGTAGTGACACTTGTACTCAAGGGATAATTACCTTGCAATTTTCATGGTCTCCGGGCTGGTGGGGTCGTGATTTGGTAGAATGGTACATACAGAGGGTAGAATACTTCCCATGAGCTTGAACATTAAGAATTAAGGAAGCCCACAGCCTGGCGCAGGAGTTGGCGCATCTGCGTCCGCTCCCTGCGAGGTTCTCGACTGCAAAGCATTGGCACGAGCCATGTTGTTAGCGCTTGCACTTTACCGCCGCAATGGTGGCTCGGACATTCAACCCGCATGATTCAAACATCCCCGCGAGAGAAGCATTTGCCACGGCAGCTATCTCGACTGGGCTGGAATTCAGATAAATGCTGATCCTCTGTTCCATTTCCGGTGGGAACTCGGGCACAGGTCCTACCAGCTTCTCGCGGTACACATTGAGCATGATCTCTTTGAACACCGGAAGCGCAACCCTGCCGCCGGTTTCTCTTGGTCCGAGGGAACGGTTGTCGTCAAAGCCGATGCGAACGGCGACGGTGATTCCTGCGGGGCCGTAAGTAGAGCCCACAAACAGCGCATCCCTGAAGTTGTTGGTGGTTCCTGTCTTGCCCATGACAGCGATCGGGAACTCCTGCGAATCCAGCGCATGCGCCGTGCCGGTCGGCATGCGCACGACACCGCGAAGCCCTTCCTGTATGAGCGCGAGCGCATCGTCATCCACATACGTCCGAGGCCATCCATGTTTGTTGTCCACCGCCACTTCGCCCGACCCGCGAAGAATCTGTTCGATCACATGAGGCTGGGCGAGAATGCCCGAAGCCATCGTGCGGTAGGCATTCGCCAGCTCCAGCAGGCTCACTTCGGATGCGCCTAATGCGGTGGTGGCGTACGGTTGCAAAGGTGTCCGGATTCCCAAACTCCGCGATGTTTGCAACACCTGCTCAATCCCAATCTGCGTTGTTATCCAAATTGCGACCGCATTCCTGGATTCGGCGAGCGCTTCCCGAAGCGGAATCATCCCCTTAAATTGGCCGTCGTAGTTCGAGATCCATTTCGTAGCCTGCTTCCCCCGGTCGGGCACGCTGATGGGTTCGTCGGGAACCACACTTTCAAGGTTGAATATTCCCTGGCGAAATGCGGCGAGATAGACGAAGGGTTTCATTGCCGAGCCGGGCTGGCGCAGGGATTTCGTAACCCGATTGAAGTCGCTG
>DATNIO010000097.1:0-10016 GCA_035604385.1 Verrucomicrobiia bacterium
TTCTCCCGTCCTCCACACAAGGAACTCGCTACCAGGGCAGGCCAGTGAGATCAGCGGGGTTCCGATGGCTAACTCCTGATTAACGCGCTAACCGGTAAAGTGGGTCCCGGTACGCAAATTACCGGTTATCCGACTTACCGCTCACTAGCCTGGATTCGGTGTAGTATTTTGTCCGCCCTACGACTTGAATCGGGAGGATCGGCTCCATGATTCGCCCAAATGATTTTTCCTTGGTGGTACAAAAGCACTTGAAACGGTGCTTCCCCAGCCAGTCGAAACGTCCGGGTGTGGGTGGGTTTAGAAAAAAGGAGCAGGGATGGTGATGAAGTTCAGGATGGCATACGCAACCCTGGAAGCAACGCTGCTGCTGGTTGGGGTAGGTTTCGGAAGGAATGTGCGAGCGCGGCCAGTTGCGACTCCGTCTAGGCAAGCTGGCGCAACGGAATCAGGTGCGGGCGATATCACGGGCAAAGTGAATTTTCGCGGGAAGCCACCGCAACTCCACCCACTTCTGATGGGCGCTGATCCGGTCTGCGCCTCGGAGCAATCGGGGAAGGCGTTGCCCGAAGACGGCCGGTTGAACGCGAACAACACGCTACCAAATGTGTTCGTTTACATCCCAAAGGGCAGCGGCAATCTCAACGTGCCTGCACCCACGAAGATGGTGACCATTACGCAAAAGGGATGCCGCTACGAGCCGCATGTATTGGGAATCGAGGTTGGGCAGCCGCTCCAGGTAGTAACGGAGGACCCGACGGCACACAACATTCACATCTCGCCGAGAAATGGCCGCCACTTGAACGTGAGCCAACAGCCAGGCTCGGATCCGGTCACGACGAAGTTTTCGAATCCCCAAGTAATGATTTCAGTGAACTGCAACCTTCATCCATGGATGCAGGCGTACATCGGAGTCGTCACTAATCCATATTTCGCCGTGACTGGAGACGACGGCGTTTTCGCGATACGAGGAGTCCCGTCGGGTGACTACACGCTGGCTATATGGACGGCGACCTTCGGAACCCAGGAGCGCCAAGTAAGCGTTCGCGCGGGAGAAACTGCAATGGTTGATTTCATATTTGAGGCTAAGTAAGGGGCGTTTCGGATTTCGAATTTACCGCAACCGAGCAACCGATGGTAAATATGGGCTTCAGCGCAGAAGCCATCCCACAATTGGCGCCTGCGCTGAACGAAAAGGTCAGCCTCCAGCAGCGGCTACATGTTCGTGGACATCACTTCGCCTGAATGCTCCTCACGTATTCGACTAGATTGTGGATCCGTAGGATAGCCAGTGCGTTGTTCTGGGGGTTCATAGATCTGAAAACAGGCCCCCAAACTGGCATGGTTTGTGAGCCGTGCGCTGGTGTTGTCGGGGTCGCGGTTGGGCCCTCCCGCAATGCTTCGGCAACCTCCGCCTCAGGGAATACGCCATTGTTCTTGGCAGTGAGTTTGGTCAGGTCAGGGGGCGGAACCCTCATGGCCGGTCCTGCGGGTCCGTCGCCCTTGCCCGATTGACCGTGACAGGGACTGCAATACGTCTGAAACATTTCTTTCCCCGACACGACCCGGTTCTGTTGCACAGGAACGCGTTTCACGGTCGGTGGATTCTGCGCCGCAGCCAACATCGGAAAAGCCAAGGCCACTATGGCCGCCGCAATTCTTGCCTTGTGCATAGCTTGTTCTCCTTTGCTTACATTCCGACAACCGTTTGTTATGAGGTCCGGTTGTGGAATCTAACCTTTCCAGCAAAAGCGACGCACCTCCTCAAAGGCTATGATTCTCGTTTGTGCATTCTGTTAGAGCGCCCGGACTGTGCTTTTTTCTTTGCCGACAGCCTCGGCAGCTCATTCCCTTGGCAATGTCTGTTCTTCTTGCGCTATTTGCTTACGGCTGGGCGCATACGATAGTCAGTGACTGCCGTCACGCTATGACGTGACCGTCATCACGCGGCCGCTGCATCACGTGGCTGCTGCTCCAACCGTCAGGCCCACTCCCTCTCTGCCAAGTCCTGATTAACGCGCTTACCAAACAAGTTGGTACTGGGACCAAGATGTCCGGTAATCTATTTCACTTCTTCTCGGAAATCTGCTTCTGTAGGCGGACGTTCTTCTCGGCGACGGATTTCACCAGGTCTTCCTTGTGCTGCACGAGCTTTCCCGCGATGTCTCCGTCGCATATCCCGAGGATTTCCGCGGCCAAAATCGCGGCATTGATCGCACCGGCCTTGTCGATCGCCATCGTCGCGACAGGAATTCCTGCGGGCATCTGCACGGTCGAAAGCAGCGCGTCCAGGCCGTTCAGCGAACTCGTCGCCATCGGGACGCCGATCACGGGCAACGTCGTGCCGGCCGCCATCACTCCAGCGAGGTGCGCCGCCGCCCCCGCCGCCGCGATGATCACCTTCAAGCCCCGGCCCGCTGCGTTGGTTGCATAATCATGAGCCCGTTCCGGGGTGCGATGCGCGGAGAGAACTTCCATTTCATACGGGATGCCGAATTTCTCGAGCGTTTTCGCGGTCTCGCTCATCATGGGAAAATCGGTGTCCGATCCCATCACGATTCCCACGTGCGGCGCTCCGTGCTTGCCGGCCGTCGTCACTTTCCCCGTCTCCTCTTCGGAAGGGCGGGGTTTTAACCCCGCCGTTCGCGCACTTCCCAAACAGGGGTTTCCGCGGTTTGTGCGTCCCGATGGTTTCTATCGGGAAACCCCTGAAGCAGACGATGCTAAACCGCAGCGCGCCCCTTCGCCGCTTTCGCCCCGATATCCTTGCGATAGTGCGCGCCGTCTATCTTGATCCGGCTCGCAGCTTCATACGCGGGCCGCCGCGCCGCAGTCAAATCCTCGCCCATCGCGCTGACCACCAGCACTCTACCACCATTTGTGTAGCAGACCGCGCCATCGCGCCGCGTCCCCGCATGGAACACCACCGCGCCGGGAACTTTCGCCGCTTCCTCAAGCCCGTGAATCGGTACACCCGTTTGCGGATCGCCCGGATAGCCCTTCGAAGCGATCACCACGCACACGCTCGCTCCCGGAAACCATTTTGCTTCGACCCCGCTCAAATCCCCGAGCGCCGCTTGCATGCACGCCTGCGCCAAATCAAAATCGGCGCGCGGCAGCACCGCTTCCGTCTCCGGATCGCCGAGCCGGCAATTGTATTCGAGCACCTTCGGTCCATCCGCCGTCAGCATCAGTCCGAAATAGAGGAAACCCCGGTACGGCATCTCATCTGCCCGCAGCCCGTCGAGCGTCGGTTGCACGATCGTATGGATGATCGTCTTCTCCAGCTCCGCGGGCAGAATATCGTCAATCGAGTAAACGCCCATTCCTCCGGTATTCGGCCCTTCATCGTTGTCGAACGCGCGCTTGTGATCTCGTGCCGGAGCCATGCGGATGAAATTCTTCCCGTCCGTCAGGATGATGTAGGAAAGCTCCTCGCCCACGAGCGCCTCTTCGAGCAGCACGCGCCGTCCGGCATCTCCGAATTCATGTTTCTCCATCACCCGCTCGATAAACGCCGTGGCTTCGTCCGAGGAAGACGTCACCAGCACGCCCTTGCCCGCGCACAATCCGTCCGCCTTGATCACCAGCGGCCACTCCACGGAATCCAGCGCCGCGTGCGCCTCCACCGCCGATTCGCAGATTCCATACACCTCGGCCGTAGGAATCCCGTGCCGCTCCATGAACTGCTTCGAAAAAATCTTGCTTCCCTCGAGCTGCGCGGCTTTTTGCGCCGGGCCGAGCAACGGAAGCCCGCGCTTTGCGAATTCGTCGGCGATGCCGAGCACTAGCGGCAGCTCCGGCCCCACAATCGTCAGCCCCGCTCCCAGCTTTTTCGCCAAATCTGCGGCCGCCTTCACGTCCTTCAGGTCAAGCGGGACGCACTCCGCGTCGTTCACGATCCCGCCGTTCCCGGGCGCGCACCATACCTTCTCGACGGAAGCGCTCTGTCGCAGTTTCCACACGAGCGCATGTTCGCGTCCGCCGCCGCCGATGACCAGTATCTTCATAGTGTTTCGTTGCAGAGAATCAAGAACGATACGGCGGCGCGTCTGTCGGTGTCAACCCGGAACGGCGAGCCGTGCTTGCTCCCACGCGGCAAAGGTGATTTGATCTCAGATTATGCATTGGGATTTCGCGCTCATCCTCGTTTTCTTCGCCACGGCCGTGCCCCTGCTCGGCCGACGCCGCATTCGCATCCTGATGCAAATGCCGGAGACAACTAAGTCCGACCGCCTCACGCTCTACGCCTCGACGATCGCGTTTCAATGGATCGCGGCAGCTGTGGTCATGCTGCGCACCGCGGCTCATCACATTTCGGCAACCCAGCTCGGAATCGACATTCCCAGTGCCGCCTTAACCGCAGTCGTGTCGGTCCTGCTCTCCGCACTCATTCTTGCGAATCAGATCATCAGCCTGCGGCGGCTGGTTCTGCGGCCTGCGGAGGCCCAGGGAATCCTGCCGCAACTCGCGCTGAAAATCTTTCCCCAGGACGCTGTCGAGCGGCTCGCATTCTTCGCCGTCGTCGTCACAGTCGCCACGTGCGAGGAACTGATCTATCGCGGCTTCGTGCAGCGCGTGATGCAGGACTGTTCCGGCGGCTTCGTCCTCGCAGGGATCTTCGGCTCGGCCCTTTTGTTCGCGGTGGCGCATCTCTATCAGGGCCGCCGGGGAATCATTTCAACTTTGATCGTGGGGCTTTTGTTTTCAGCCATTCGCGCTTGGACGGGGAGCCTTCTTCCGGCACTCTTGGCGCACTTCGTCGCCGATCTCACGGCCGGCTTTCTCGCCCCCTCGAATCTGCGAGCTGCCTTGAAGGCCTCAGAGGCTAGCCTAACTCATTCCGTGTCAAAGCAATGAGGCTAAGTCAAGTTATATACTACGTAGATAGTATATGAATCAAATTCTCTCAGACACCGAGATCGGGCGCTTCCTCAGTCCCTATGGATTTGAGGCTAGCCCGCTATTTTGCGAAAAGCTGTGGACTTACGTGTCTCTCTTACAGCGTTGGAACAGCAAGATTTCACTGACAACGGTCACGGATCTGGCCGAAATCGTCAAATTCCACTTTGGTGAGAGCCTTTTCGCCGTCTCGGCGGTTCCGATCGAAGAAAGTCGGCTCGCCGACGTTGGATCTGGCGCCGGTTTTCCAGGTTTGCCCATCGCAATGGCCGTTCCGGGCCTCGATCTGACTCTGATCGAGTCGAACGCAAGGAAGTGTGCGTTCCTGTCTGAAGTCGTGCGCTCGATTGAAGTCGATCGCGTGACCGTTTTTTGGGGACGCATGGAAGAATTGCGGGCGGGCCCTAGGAAGTTTGATTTCATCACAGCGCGAGCTCTCGGCCATCACGATGAGCTGCTTTCTTGGGCGGTAGACCACCTAGCGGATGGAGGTCGTGTGGTTCTGTGGCTCGGCGAAGAAGGTTCCCACGCAATTTCTCGCGATCCTAGCTGGAATTGGCGGAATCGCATCCTCATTCCTGGATCGCAGCGCCGGTATCTGCTTGTGGGTTCACCAAAGATTTGATTCTTCGAAATTGTTCCACGTGGAACATCGAAATCGAGAGTGTTCCACGTGAAACATCTTGCACACACGAAAATCTTTC
The DNA here is from genome assembly GCA_035604385.1 of Verrucomicrobiia bacterium. Classification (GTDB taxonomy): domain Bacteria; phylum Acidobacteriota; class Terriglobia; order Acidiferrales; family UBA7541; genus Palsa-360. Next base: position 5,604 of record DATNIO010000097.1, read on the forward strand.
TGTTACATTCGCCTTTCACACTGGGGGCATCGTTTGGCGCGAATCATCGCCATCGCGAACCAAAAGGGCGGCGTTGGAAAGACCACCACTGCGGTAAACCTCGGTGCCTCTCTCGCTGCTTCAGAGCAGAAAACACTCATAATTGACTCTGATCCGCAAGGAAACGCCACCAGTGCATTGGGATTCCCCAAGGATCCGGCGCGACGTACGCTCTACCAAGCTCTGATTCTGGGTGAGCCGCTCGAGCGCGTCCTGATCGACGCCCAGGTTGACGGACTCGATCTCATTCCATCGGACAGAAATCTCGTCGGCGCGGCCGTCGAGCTGGTCTCGATGGAGAATCGCGAATACAAGCTGAAGGAGCTCATCCAGAGCACGCGCGAGAAGTACGACTACATCCTGATCGATTGCCCGCCTTCACTCGATCTCCTGACCCTCAACGCTCTCGCAGCGAGCGATTCCGTCCTCGTCCCGATCCAGTGCGAGTACCTGGCGCTCGAAGGTGTCTCCGAGCTTCTCGACACGCTCATGCGCCTCCGCCGGACGATCAACCCGGAGCTTTCGATCGAAGGAATTCTTCTCACGATGTACGACGACCGGACGACGCTTTCGAAGCAGGTAGCCGCAGACCTCCGCAGTTTCTTCGGAACCCAGGTCTTTGAAAGCGTGATTCCCAGAAATGTCCGCTTGGCTGAAGCCCCGAGCCACGGCATGCCAGTGATATTCTACGACATACATAGTAAAGGCGCAGAAAGCTATATCCAACTAGCTAAGGAGGTTATATCGAATGCCCAGAAACGCGTTGGGCAAGGGTCTGAGCGCGCTGATCAGGGAACCGGAACCGCAGCCTCAGCAGCCGCCGCAGGTGGTGGTGTCGGCGGGAGCGGCAGCGGCGGCAGCACCGGCGCTGGCACCGACTGAAGGCCTCTTACAGGTCGATATCGACCTCATCGACCCGAGTCCCTATCAGCCGCGCACGCGCTTCCGCGAGGAAGCTCTCGAGGAACTCGCGCGTTCGATCCGCGCGAGCGGCATCGTCCAGCCGCTGATCGTTCGCCGGGTCGGGCAGCGCTATCAGTTGATCGCCGGAGAGCGCCGCTGGCGAGCGGCACAACGTGCCGCGTTCAGCCGCGTTCCCGCGGTGCTGCGCGACGTTCGCGACGAAATGGCTCTGGAGATGACGCTCGTTGAAAACCTCCAGCGCGAAGACCTCAACCCCATCGAACAGGCGCGTGCCTTCCAACGCCTCACCGACGAATTCCAGCTGACTCAGGAACAGGCGGCCGAGCGCACCGGCAAGGACCGCGCAACGATCGCCAACGCGGTTCGCTTGCTGAAACTCGAAGAGCCGATTCAAGATCTCATCGAGGAAGGGCGCGTTTCCGCCGGCCACGGCCGCGCCCTGCTCGCGATCGCCGACGCCAAGACGCGCCTCGATCTGGCGCGCCGAGTCGCGCATGGCGGGATGACGGTCCGGCAGGTGGAACGCCTGGCCGCCCGCAGCTTGAAGCCGAAGGCCGACCCGCACGCCCCAGCCGTCGATCCGAACACGAAATGGGCGCTTGAGGAGCTACAGCGGAGATTCGGGACCAAAGTTAACATCCATCCGCTGCGCCCGGGCAGGCCGGGACAGTTGGCGTTTGAGTACTACGACGCGGCGGATTTGACCCGCCTCTACGACCAACTGATGAGAGAATAGGACCATTCACTCAGGAGAATCGCGTGGCCTGGTTTAACAAGCGGCAGGAACCCGCCGAATGGACCGGCTTCCTCGAACAAGGCGTCAAGGTCGAAGGGAAGCTGGAGTCCACCGGCACGTTCCGCATCGATTCGGCGATGAAGGGCACTCTTGTGTCCGACGATACCCTGGTCCTGGGCGAACACGCAGTGATTGAAGGGCAGATTATCGGGAACCGCGTGGTTATCGCCGGCCGCTTCGACGGCAAGATTCAGGCGAAGGGACGAGTGGAAATCCAGCCAAATGCGATCGTTACGGGGGAAGTCCACACGCCGTGTCTCGTGATCGAGCCGGGCGCCGTCTTCGATGGCTCCTGCCACATGCTCGCTCCAGCTGAATCCGCCAAACCCGTCGCCATCCCCATTCGCTCAGCCGGCGGGCAGTCCCAGCGCTAATCGTTCACCAGCGAACGAAATAATCGATCCAACTGAAGTGATTGGATTCCTTCGAACTGGAGTGATTGGCATCGTCCAATGTGGTGGCATTTTTGGCCACCAAAAGGGCGCCCAAGAGGCCTTTTTGTGCGTTTTTTCGCGTTATTCAACGATTAGACGGAGAAACTTCTTTTTGCCCGCGCGGAGAAGGAAGTCGGCAGGCTTTGAGAGGTCGATTTCGCGCTTCACATCGTCCACGCGAACGCCATCAATCTCCAAGCCTCCCTGTTTGGTCAGCCTCTCCGCTTCCGGCCAGCGCTAGCGACTCCTCGCGCTCGGAATCCACTCTAGGGAAAGTTACGATTTTCTAGGCAGCTATGCGCACTAGAAAAGGCGGCTTCTTGCCCACCCGTAGTACGTGGTCTCCCTGCTGATTAAGATCGAATGTAAATGTTGGGTCGGTGACTTTTTTGCCGTCCCACTCAACAGCGCCTTGGGTCATAAGGCGCTCGGCCTCAGCCTTGGAGCTCGCCAGCCCCTCCCTGACAATGATGCGCGAAAGCTTCATCTTCCCGTCGTGAACCGCATATTCCTGCACCAGCTCTTTTCGCGAGAGAGTGCGTTCCGTCATTTCGGAGGGCAATTGTCGCTTGCTATATACCTGGTCAAAACCCTCCGCGGCCTTCCTAGCGGCGTCTTCTCCATGAAATCCCGCGACGATGTTGTGGGCGAGCTCCATCTTTGCTTTCTTCGGATGCAGGACGCCGGTGCGAACTTCCTCTCGCAGGCGCACGACCACCGGCCAGGCAAAATCCGTGAGCAGCTCGTAGTAGGACCACATCAGCTCGTCGGAAATCGACATCAGCTTGCCGAACATTTCTCCCGGCGCTTCGGTGATGCCAACGTAATTGCCCAGGCTTTTCGACATTTTGCGCTCGCCGTCGAGGCCCACGAGGATCGGCATCGTGAGTACGACTTCGGAGGCCACTCCGTACTCGCGCTGGATGTCGCGATGCACCAGCATGTTGAACTTTTGCTCGGTGGCGCCAAGCTCGACGTCCGATTGCAGCTCCACGGCGTCGTAAGCAGTAAGCAGGGGATACAGCAACTCGTGAACCGAAATCGGCTGGTTCTTTTCAAGGCGCGAGCGAAAGTCCTCGCGTTCGAGCATCCGCGCAAGGCGATAGTGGCCGCACAGCCGGACGACGTCGTAGCTCGACATTTTGCCGAGCCATTCGCTGTTGTAACGGACCTCCGTTTTCTCACGATCGAGAATTTTGTAAACCTGCGCGAGATACGTCTTGGCGTTCGCGTCCACTTGCTCACGCGTGAGCGGAGGGCGCGTTTCGGATTGGCCGGTGGGATCGCCAATCATCGCGGAGAAATCGCCGATCAGGAAAATCGCCGTGTGGCCCATATCCTGAAAATGTTTCAGCTTGCGCAGCACCACGGTGTGGCCGAGATGAATGTCGGGCGCGGTGGGATCGACGCCGAGATACACGCGCAGGGGCTTTCCCGTAGCGATCGATCGTTCGAGCTTCGCCCTCAGCTCGTTTTCCGGAATGATTTCTGCCGTGCCCTTTTTCAAGTGCGACAGCTGTTCGTCAACGGGTTTGAATTTCGTGGTGGCCACCTAGGCTTCGTCCGTAAACATAGAGTCGAGAAAAGGAGACGCGCCAGTCTAAAGGCTCTCCCCCACCGGAGTCAAAGAATCGCCAGGGCAACGGATAGGCACGCCCAAAAGTACCCCACCTGCCCCGGGCGCGAGGGCGTGCGCAATCCAAAGAGGGGACTTATCCGGTTACAGCTGCCAGCTCAAGCGGTCGATGCAACACCATCCAATGCCTTGATTCGACAATGCTTCCCCGGGGAGAAGTGATCTGTTTGGCTGTCCTCGGTCAAAACCTAACCAGGGCAGCGTTCCGGCTGATCTAACCCTAGCGAGCGATTTAGCCTTTACTTTCAATGCAAGTCGGGTTCGACTCGAGTATTGCGTCGACCCATTGAGACCGCCGCGTCAATCAGGCTCAACTCGCCCAATAGTGGCCGCAAGGGTGTTATAGAATCGGGGCTGAGGTTTGATGCAATGAGTCGTCATGTCTTGTTTGTCGGCCTTGTCGTGCTGCTTTTCGCGCGCAATCTCGCGCCGCAACAACCTGGCGGATGGCATGACCCTTCCCCACACACAGTTCAGTTCGTTACCGTTGATACCAACGTGAAGCTAGAGGTGCTCGATTGGGGCGGGGTCGGACGACCACTAGTTCTCTTGGCGGGCGGAGGGAATACAGCGCACGTGTTTGA
>DATNIO010000098.1:0-4217 GCA_035604385.1 Verrucomicrobiia bacterium
ACCAATCCCGGCTTCGACGGCCATCCGGCGTATTCGCCGGATGGTCGTTTCATCGCCTATCGCTCCCAGAAGACTCCCGAGTACGAAAGCGACCGCTGGCGCCTGATGCTCTATGACCGCGCCGCCGGAACGCACACCGAGATTGCCGAATCCTTCGATCGCAGCGTCGAAGATATTGTTTGGTCGCCGGACAGCAAGGACATTTTCTTCACGGCGGTCAACGAAGCGGAGCAACCGGTTTACGAAATCGTGGCGGCGCCTGGAAGCACGCCGCGGGAAATCATGAAAGATTCGTTCAATGAAAGTGTTTCGGTTTCCGCGGACGGAGGCACGTTCGCGTTCCTGCGGTCCAGCCTCGTGGCTCCCGCCGAAGTTTTCGCCTCGCGAGGCGATGGAAGCAGCGCCCGGCAACTCTCCGAGCACAATGCCGCGCGCCTTGCGTCCATCGACATGAATCCGCCCGAGTCGTTCTGGTACGAAGGCGCGGGGGGCACGCGAGTTCAAGGGATGCTGATTCGCCCGCCGCATTTCGACGCGTCGAAAAAATATCCCCTGCTCCTCCTCATTCATGGCGGGCCGCAAAGCCTGTGGTCCGATTCGTGGGGATACCGGTGGAACGAAGAGTTGTTTGCCGCGCCGGGATATGTCGCCGTCATGATTAACCCGCGCGGCTCGACGGGCTACGGACAGAAATTCACCGACGAGATCACCGACGATTGGGGTGGGCGCGTCTATGAAGACTTGATGAAGGGCGTCGATTACGTCATCGGAAATTATCCCTACGTCGATGGAAACCGCGTGGCTGCGGCCGGGGGCTCGTATGGCGGCTACATGATTGATTGGATGGCAACGCACACAGGGCGTTTCAAGGTCCTCATCAGCCACGCCGGCGTCTACGACAAGACACCCATGTACGGCGCCACCGAGGAACTCTGGTTCGAGGAACACGACATGGCAGGAACTCCCTGGACGCATCCGGAGAGTTATCAAAAATGGTCGCCGAGCACGTATGCCGGAGATCTCGGTAAGTACAAAACTCCGACGCTTGTAATTTGCGGAGAACTCGATTACCGCGTGCCCTACACGCAAAGCCTCGAATTTTTCACCGCAATGCAGCGGCAAAATGTCCCGTCGAAATTGGTTGTGTACCCCGATGAGGGACACTGGATCCTGAAACCGCAAAATAGCCAGCTGTGGTACAAAACATTTTTCGATTGGCTCGCGGCGTATCTGGAGTAATTCGAGGCAGACAAAATGAAATTTACATTGGGGATCGCAATTTTTCTGGCAACCGCCGTCTTTGCGCGGGCGCAGGCGCCCGATCCGGCGCTCATGTCGGAGATCCGCAAGATTCGCGCCATCGATAACCATTCGCATCCGCCGCGCGTCGTGGCCGAGGGCGAGCGCGACGACGAATTCGACGCTCTGCCCTGCGATCCGCTGGAACCCACCGCGCCGAACACGATGACGCGCCCGGAAAATCCCCAGTATCTCGCCGCCTGGAAAGCGTTGTGGGGATATGAATACAGCGACCGCGGCGACGCGCACGTGAAGGAACTCCTCGCAACCAAAAATAAAATTCGCCGGGAGCAGGGCGACAATTATCCCGCTTGGGTGCTCGACCGGCTGGGCATCGATGTGGAATTCGCAAACCGCGTGGCCATGGGGCGAGGGCTCGATGCGGCTCATTACCGCTGGGTCCCGTTCGACGATGCTCTCCTCTTTCCGCTCAAAAACGATGGGCTGGCCGCGGAAACGCCGGACAGAAAATTTTTCTTCGGCCGCGAAAACATGCTGCTCGCGCGCTACCGCCGCGAACTCGGCGTCGCGGCCATGCCGGCGACGCTTGCCGAATACGCGTCCCAAGTGGTGACGCCGGAACTCGAGCGGCAAAAAAAAGATGGCGCGGTGGCCATCAAATTCGAGGCGGCGTATTTGCGATCCCTCGATTTCGAGCCCGCATCGGAACAGGATGCCGCCGCCATCTACGCGAAATACGCGCATGGCGGTTCGCCCGCAAAAGAAAATTACACGCGCTTGCAGGATTATTTGTTCCGATATGTTGCGGCGGAGGCGGGCCGCCTCGGCCTGCCGGTGCACATTCACACGGGCGCGGGATGCGGCGGTTATTTTTACTTGCAGGGATCGAACCCGTTGCTGCTCGAGTCCGTCCTGAACGACGCGCGTCTTCGGAAGACTACCTTCGTATTGCTGCACGGCGGCGCGGGGCCTTACACGCGTGAAATTTCTTTTCTGCTGATGAAGCCGAACGTGTACACCGATCTATCCGAGCAGACCTGGCTCGAATCGCCTCACCGCCTCGCGGAAGTCCTCCGAGACTGGATCGAGTGGTATCCCGAGAAAGTATTGTTTGGAACGGATCTATATCCCGGAAGCGGGGCGTACGATTGGGAAGAGATCGGCTGGCAGACTTCGCAAACCGCGCGGCAGGCGCTGGGAATTGCGCTGACCGGCATGCTCCAGGACGGAGAGATCACCGTCCTCCGAGCAAATGAAATAGCGCGCATGGTCCTGCGCGAAAATGCGCTGAAGCTGTATCACTTGACGGAGCATCCGTAGCAGGAAATGCGTCTATACAGGCTACGGAAAAAGTGATTTATTTTGTCATTCCGAGCGAAGCGAGGAACCTCTCTTGGATTGAAACCCAGGAAAAGAGAGATTCCTCGGCGCGCAGCGCGCCTCGGAATGACAAAAATTGAGTACTTCCGCAGCGCCTGTAGCCGGGTAGCGCGAGCAGGTGGAGGAGTAAAAAGATTAAGGGTCGTCCTGCCCTGAATCCTCCATACTCTTCAGGGCAGGACAGCCCATCTGATGCGGGGAATCCCGCGCCATTCCGAGCAACCTAGCTGAAATACAGCATTGATCGCACCCGGAAATGCCACGTCTGAATTATTTCTACTTCAAGCTTCGAGCACCCTTTACATTCCGGAAGAAAATTCGATGGCCTTGGTCTTCCCGGAAACCTGAATTTCGGTCAGTTTGTTGTTATCGATGACAAAGGTAGTTTCATTGATCTTGCCGTTAAAATCTTTGAGGGTGCAAGGAATCTCAGCGACAACCTTGTTGCCTTGCTGAAATTTTGCTTTGCTTCCGTCCGCGATAACTTTGTATTCGCCGGGAGCGAGCTGAGTCGTGCCGACCGTCGTGGTTGCCGTCAGCTTTACGTTTGTCGTAATCGTGTCGCCTGAATCGTTCTTGGCCCAGACCGAAACACTCATTGCGGTAAGCGCCATGATCGCAAGAAAAAGTGGTAGCGAACGTCGAGACATAATGAAATGTTCTCCCTTTTGGTTTTGGAATCGGGCCGCTGAGGTGTAACGATCGAAACCTGAAGAACTATGAAGAACAACAGGTACCCGGGCCGCACAAACCCTCAGCGTGTTCCCTGCTGAATTGGATGCGAGCCGATGAAGAGCGGTTACAGTGGTTATCGAGGATTATGAAGTTTTATTCAACAGCAAATCAAGGCCTTAAACACCGTGCACGGCCCTATTCTACTTCCAATCGCCCAGGAATCGTCGAACCGTGAGTACCTGCCCAAGATGATACGCGTTGTGGTCCGCGACAAGCAGGGCTTCGCGCAGAATCGTCTGTCCCGTGCCATGGGGAATTTGCGCGAAGAGATCTGTTTTGGGACTGGCGACCAACTTTTTCATTGTCTCGAGATCTCGAGCGAATGATTTGAGGCTTTTGTCCCAGGCCTTCGCATTCGGCGGCGCTTGCGCGGCGGGCCAGTAACCGGCCGGCCAGTTCGGCGAGACATGTTTTGCATCGCGAGAAAATTCCAGGATGTCCCACTGCGCGATGCGCATGTGCTCGAGCAATTCCCAGACCGAGTAAGGCAACCCGCTGGCGCGGACGCCTCGCAATTTAGGAGGAATACCGCCGAACGTCGCTTTCCAATCGACATGCGCCCCGCGCCCGGAGAGAAGATTCACGAGATGTTCGCGCAAGGCTTTTTCGTTCACAAACCCCTTCTGCATTTTTCGGCGATGTTTCAATTTGCGCCCTGATTCCTTTCCAGACTCCGAGCAGGCTGCTGAACCGAGCATACCACCGGCGAAATGGAATCTTCCCATGCCTGAAGCAATTTTTGCCCTTCCGCATTAATTTCTTCGATCGTCCGGGGCCTTCCGCTTCCGGAGCCCGGGAACACGAGATACAAAATCCCTCTCCGCGCGCCGCCGTTTCGCGCA
>DATNIO010000099.1:0-7081 GCA_035604385.1 Verrucomicrobiia bacterium
CTCGAAGATTTCAAAGGCTGGACGCAGGAGCGCGGCCTCTATTACTGGGGCAAATTCGATCCGCACTATCAACCGATCCTCGGACTCACCGACCCTGGCGAAGAGGAACTCAACGGAGCATTAGTGAGCACCCGCGTCGAAAAGGGTGTATATATCTACACAGGATTGTCGTTCTTCCGGGAGCTGCCGGCAGGGGTCCCTGGGGCATATCGCTTGTTCGTAAATTTGCTCAGTCAGTCGAAGGCTCCGTCGCAGTAAAGCACGCACACAAAGGATTCTAGTTTGGCGAGCGCAGCTCCGACTCCGTCTGAAACCCCGCGTAGCGACTTCGGCCCGCGCATGGTGCGCATTCCCGAAGGCTATTTCCTGATGGGCAGCGAAATCGGCCAGGACAACGAGCGGCCCGTCCATAAAGTCTGGGTGGATGCCTTCGATCTCGCCGCGTGCCAGGTCACAAACTCCGAGTACGCGCAATTCCTCGACGCCACCAAAAATCCGCCGCCGCTTCACTGGCAAGATCCGAATTTCAATCACGCCGAACAACCCGTCGTGGCCATTTCGTGGTTTGACGCCTCCGCCTATTGCACCTGGCTCTCTCGCGTCACCGGCCGCCGTTACCGCCTGCCGAGCGAAGCCGAATGGGAACGCGCCGCTCGCGGCGGAGTCGAAGGAAAAGCTTACCCGTGGGGCGACGTGCCGCCGGAATCGCTTCTCGATTACCATCTGCGCTGGATCCACGGGCCCGATCCGGTAGGCAAATCCTCGCCCAATCCCTACGGCTTATTCGACATGTGCGAGAACGTCCACGAGTGGTGCAGCGATTGGTACGATGCCGAATATTATTCCGAACGCCCCGAAAGAAATCCGCGCGGCCCAGCCGAAGGCTCGCGCCGCTCCTCGCGCGGCGGATCCTGGCGCCATTACATCAAAGTCTCGCGCTGCGCCGCCCGTTCCAGCATCCCCCCAGGCTTCCAATACGCCGACTACGGTTTCCGCGTAGCTAGAGACGCAAACGACTCCTCGAAGTAAAAGTAGCGCCGGCGTCCCCGCCGGCATCTTGCGACCGCAATCGCAGCCACGATCCCCAATCAAGCGCGGACCACACGGTTAAATAGTTCGCCCTCGTCGCCTCGACCTTGCGCAATTTGAAACCCTCTCCGTCCGTAATCCACTCAATCCGTTGAATCGTGCTATCCTCGCCGTCGTCTGGGGGAAATGAACGATGATGAAGCGATTGCTCATGGGAAATTCAACTCGCCTGGCGCTATTTCTCGCGCTCGCCGTCGCATTTTCAATCACAGCGTCAGCCGCGGGCCAAGATCAGAAGAAGCAAAAGAAGGTCAAACAAGACACCAAAGAAGATCCCATGCCCATGCCGCCCATTCCCACTCCCGATGAACTCGATCGCAATATCGGCGAGATGCTCGGCGCCTGGCAGGTCGGCGATGTCGATGCCATGCACAAGTTCTACGCCGACGATGCCACCTTCACCAGCGGCGCCTTCGAGCCCCCCATCGTCGGCTTTCAGAATTACGTCGCCTCCTACCAAAAAGCGCGCACGCGTTTCGAGGGCATGCAATTAATCCGCAAGAACACGGTCGTTTACTTCCGCACGGATTTCGCCTGGGCTTCCTATCAATGGGAATTGCTGGCTACCGTGGAGGGACAGCCGTTCAACGCGCGCGGTCAAACGACGCTGGTTTTTGGCAAGACCGGAGACAAGTGGCTCATCGTTCACAATCACACGTCGCAAGTCTGCGACGCCGGCGCTCCGGCTCCCGCGGCTTCTCCAGCGCCGGTAAAGCCGTGATACTAGAAGCTGCGGATCGCGTGCCAGATCCACACGCCCGCGAGCGCCAAGAGCAGCAAACCGGATAGCCAGGACAACACCGCAATCGGCCGGCTCAATCCTTCGATCCGCGATACGATCACGCGTTGCTCCGCCGCCATTCCCTGCTCGGCTTCATCCAGGTAAAGCTGATCGCCTTCGCGGTTGCTGAGCTGGCTCCGGTAAATCACCAGTATCAGCAAAATCCCGGTCAAGACGCCCCAAATCCCCAGAAGATAATAGATACCGCTGTGCAGAGATTCGAGATCCATGCGCATCCTCCATGCCCGACAGACCGCGGCAGCATGAACTAATGAGGCGAGCGGTCCCGTACGGGCCCGAGTGACGCAATTGTACCACCAGGAGAGGCTCAAAAAGTCAAGCAGGACGTGGCACTGTTTCGTTGGGGAAATGGATGCCCCAGAAGCCCTCGAGCGGCTGCAGCATCTCCACTCCCAGCTCGAACACGCCGTCGCGCGCCGATTTCGCCACGCGCACGACGCGGAATTCCTTAACTTCATCGTTCAAAGCATTTAGCACTTCGAGGACGGTCCCAAGCCCCGGCTCAATCGGCGCCCACAGCAGCGCCCCCACGCGGCTTACGGTAACCGCTTCCGCCGCCGCCCGGATCGGGTGCCCCGAGGCATCGCTGCTGAACACCTTGATCGGTATGCGAATCAAAACGCGCGGAGCACGCCGCCGTTCAATCCGTGCCGACGAACCAGCCATCAATTCCCTCCGCGCCCCGTCAAAATTCCGCACACTGTATTGAACCTAGCCCCAACGGTCAAGACCTTCCCAGTACTCCTCCGCGTTGACTTTCCCCTACCCCCGCGTCAAAATCAATTCGCATCATTTTCCTCAACCGTGCCCAGGTGGCGGAACTGGCAGACGCGCTACGTTCAGGTCGTAGTGGTCGCAAGGCCGTGGAGGTTCGAGTCCTCTCCTGGGCACCATCTTCTCCGATATTTTTCCCTCCTCCCTGCGATGCGTGTTTTCACGCGATTAGAAATTGACTCCGTTTTTTGTTTTCTGTGGGTTACGGCGATTTCTAATAATTTCGCACGCGATTAGAAATGCGGATACCGGAGGTTCGAGATTGGAAGGAACACCAACGGCGCACCGCAGAGACGCAGAGTCCGCCGAGTTGAAAATGGCGTGATTTGTCTCGATTAGACAGGATCTCCTTTCAATGTTTTGTTGAAGTTACGCCCGTTTCTAATAAATTCGTGTCTCGATTAGAAATTGCCTCCCGATCCCCCATGTAGCTCAGGTCTTCAGACCTGAGGCGGTCGCTTTCGAATTCGAACCCAAGTGCCAATTCACACCCAACTGCCTCACCTCTGAAGAGGTGAGCTACATAAGATGCATTTTGCGCGCACCTGCAGCAGCGTCAAACTGATCGCCGGGCTGAATCATCAGCCCGGACCCGAGCCAGCCCCGCGCTTAGGGACTGCGCACTGCCGCATCGAGGGTGGCGCAGTAATTACCAAGTGTCAATAGTCCCTTAGATCTAATTTGAGGGGGTACGAGGTAGGGCGTGGGAAATGGAGATAGGAGTTTGGAAATTGGAAAAGGGCCAAGCCCGCCGCCCTGCCGCGCGTCATCTTCCAGCCTCAAAACTCCAGCCTCTAGAAGCCAGGGCCGAACCCCACAACCCTTCCAAAACCGGGAAGGATTGGGCACCCGACGAGCAAACCCGTCGGAAAAGGCTGTGCCATCCGCCCGAAGGGGACATGCGGAAAATTCTGGAGATTAGGAGTGCAGGATGTCGCATGGCCTCAACGCCCAGATTAATATCGCCCGTCCCGCACGAATTTTTCCTCGCGAGCCAAGCTCGGGCGCGCGCGACACCTGCTTAGCGAATTTCACGCCCACGTGAAGCCGTGCTTGGAGAGTGGCAGCGAGCGGATGCGCTTGCCAGTGACCGCAAATATCGCGTTGCAGACGGCCGGGAGGATCGGCGGCAGCGCGGGTTCGCCCAAGCCGGTCGGGGGATAATCCGACTTCAGGAAGTGCACTTCGATTTCGGGCGGGGCCTCGTTGATGCGCACGGGCGAGTACTCATCATAATTGCTCTGCATCGCGCGGCCGCGCTCGAAGGTGATCTCGTAGCTCATCAGATGGCTCAAGCCGTCGATCACCGCGCCCTGCGCCTCGTTCACCGCGCTGCTGGGATTGATGATCTGGCTGCCGATGTCGCCGGCGACCCAAACTTTATTGATTTTCACTTTGCTGTCCGAGGTCACGCGCACTTCCGCGACTTCGGCAAAGTATCCGCGATGGCTGAAATGGAAAGCCACGCCCATCGCCGTATCCTTCGGCAGCGTACGCGAGCCCCAGGCTGATTTTTCCGTGACGAGCTTCAGCACGCCTTTCATGCGTTGCGCGTCGAATTGCGTACCGGGGCCGCCCGCTCCCGCCGGCGGCGCTGCATCGAGCAGCGCCAGCCGAAATTGCACCGGGTCTTTCCCGGCCGCGTGCGCCAACTCGTCGATGAACGACTGGATCACATACGCAATCGCGTTGCTCCCGGGCGCACGCAGCGCACCGGTGGGCACGCCCAGCGGCATTACGGAAGAGTGCAACGCGTAATTCGCGATGAAGCGAGCCGGGAACTCATCGCGCGAAATTCCCGCGGCCGGAGCGAATTCATCGCCCTCGCCGAAGCTGACAAAGAGATTTCGCCACGCTACCAGCTTTCCCGACGCGTCCAACCCGCCCTTCAAATAATGAAATCCCGCTGGACGATAGAAGTCGTGCTGCATATCGTCCTCGCGAGTCCATAGCAGCTTCACCGGGACGCCCGCCGTCTTCGCAATCCACGCGCCTTCGATCATGTAGTCGTTCACGAGGCGCCGGCCGAAGCCGCCGCCCGCGCGCGTCAGGTGAACGGTGATGTCACCCTTGGCGATGCCGAGCGTGTCGGCCACTTGCGTCAAGCCGCGCAGAGGCGTTTGGCTCGGGACCCAGATTTCGAGCTTGCCGTCGTGAAAATGCGCCGTGCAGTTTTGCGGTTCGAGCTGCGCGTGCGCAATGAATGGATAGTAGTAGGCTGCCTCCACAACTTTCGCTGCATTTTGCAGCGCCGCCTCAGCGTCGCCGTCGTTGCGCAACGTCCTTGCTGGCTTCTGCTTCGAGAGTTCCTCCGCCTGGCGCGCGAAGCCTTCGCTGCTCTGCGCTGCCGTCGGTCCTTCGTCCCATTTCACTTCCAGCTTCTGTCGCGCCGCGCAGGCGTGCCACCATGTGTCCGCCACAATCGCAACGCCGCCGAGCAGGAGCTCGAGGTCTTTGCCGCCTTCCGCGATGAACGCACGCCGCACGCCTGGCATCGCCCTAATCGCGTCCAGGTTTGCGCTCACCACTTTGCCGCCGAACACCGGGCATTTCGCGAAAGTCGCGTACAACATTCCCGGCAACGTGACGTCAATTCCGTAGAGTGACTTGCCGCTGGTGATCGCGACGTTGTCGACGCCCGGAATCGGTTTCCCGATGATTTTGTAATCGTTCGGATCCTTCAGGTGGACCGTCTGCAGGTCCGGCGCGGGCAACTGGGCAGCCTTGGCCGCAATCTCGCCGTAGCCAACCGAGCGCTTCGTCGGCCCATGAATTACTCGCCCCGATGCCGTGGTGCATTCTGATTCCGGCACTCTCCAATTTTGCGCGGCGGCCTTCACAAGGACTTGCCGACCGGCTGCGCCCACGCGGCGCATCGGTTCCCAATTATTTGGCGTCGCGGTGCTCCCGCCCGCGATCTGCAAACCATACTTCGCATAATCGACGTCCGCCTGCTCGATGCGCACATCCTTCCAATCGACATCGAGCTCTTCCGCAAGCAGCATGGGCAGCATGGTCTTCACGCCCTGCCCGATCTCCGGATTCTTGGCCATGAGCGTGACGATGCCGTCAGGAGCGATGCGGATGAACGCGTTCGGCGCGAGTGGCGCCGGCGGCGCTTGTGCCAGCACTTGCGCGAGTGGCTCGGCGTAATACGCGAGCAGCATGCCGCCTCCTGCGAGTGCGGTCACGCGCAGAAACGCTCGTCGTTCCATCACTAAAGTTTCCATGGCCGCTCCTTCAACTACGCACCAATAGCCGCGATGAACACTTTGTCTCGTCGCCGAGTTTTCCGCTTCGGCGCCTACGCGTCCCTGAGGCCAACTGCCTCCGTCAGGCGTTCCGAATGGCTCGCGCTAATCTCCGCAGCCTTATGAATCGCTTGGCGGATTCGCAGATACGTTGCGCAGCGACAAAGATTCCCGGCCATCGCGTCGTCAATTTCTTGCTCTGTTGGCTTCGGGTTTTTCGCCAGCAGCGCCGCCGCAGACATCATTTGCCCCGCCTGACAGTACCCGCACTGCGAGACGTCGATTTCCCGCCACGCGAGCTGCACCGGGTGCATTCCGTCTGGCGACAGCCCTTCAAGTGTGGTGATGTGCTTGCCATCCGCCTCGGAGATCTTTGTCATGCAGGCGCGGACCGCCTCGCCCTCGAGATGCACCGTGCAGCAGCCGCACAGCGCCATGCCGCAGCCGTATTTTGTGCCCTTCAGGTTCAGCACGTCGCGCAGCACCCATAGGAGCGGCATATCCGCCGGCGCGTCCACCGTAGCAGCGCGCCCGTTCACCGTAAGTGTGAAAGCCATCGGTCAGCCCCCGAAACACCAAGCCTGAAGCGTCCGCCAAAAACCTAGCACCGCACATGGACGCCGTCAATTTGCCTCGCTCGTGTCTCCGCTGAACGCAGCGGCCGTGTGCCAATGTGTGACACTTTCAGGATTAGAATCCTGGGGTAGTATGGGCCGGACTTCTCGCGCGTTTGAGGGGATACGTTTATGCGAATGCGAATATTGACGGTACTGGCCGCTGCAATCCTATGTCTTTGCTGCTCTCCGCGAATGGCGCGAGGCGGGCCGTGCCTCGATGCGGATTTGATCGTGCGCGGCGGACACATCGTCACCATGGATTCGGGGGGCGCGATTGTTTCGGCGCTGGCCATTCGTGACGGCCGCATTCTGGCGCGGGGCACGGACGACGAGATCGCGGGCTGCTCCAGCGCGCGGACGAAGATCGTCGATCTTCATGGCCAGACCGTTTTGCCCGGTTTGATAGATGTACATACACATACGATGGAGTGGGCCGAAGGAATTTTGCGCGATCAGCTCGATGTCACATATCCGAAAGTCCATTCGATTGCCGACATTGTTGCGATGGTGCGCGAGCGTGCGGCCAAGACGCCGAAGGGGCAATGGAT
>DATNIO010000100.1:0-8005 GCA_035604385.1 Verrucomicrobiia bacterium
TCAAACACCGTCGTCTGGCTGCTGCCGGAATTGGTCACCCAAACCTGCGACCCGTCGGGAGTAAATTCCAAGCGCTTGGGACTTTTGCCGCCGCTGGGAAACGATGCCACGATCGCATCGGTGGCAGTCGAGATGATCGAAATTTTCGCGTCGGTGCGGTTGGCGGCCCAGACTTCCTTTCCATCCGGCGAAATGGCAATCCCCTCCGTGCCCGGCCCCGTCGAGATCACCTTCACTTCGCCCGTGGACCGGTCGACCATACTGACGGTGCCCGAAACCGTGTTGGTCACGTAAAACTTCGTTTCCTTCGGCGTGGCCACAATCATGTGGCTGCGCTCTTGCGTTGTATTCCACACGTGCTGAATTTTTCCCGTTGCGGAGTCCAATTCGAGTATGGCTTGCGGCGTCTCCGTGGTCACCCAGACGAGCTTGCCGTCGTGGCTCACGGTCATGCCGTGAGGCCCTGTGTGAGTGCCCAGATCGAAGGTGGTCTTCACCTTTCGGTCCACAAGGTCGATGACCGTGATCGAATTGCTCGCTTTGTCGTGCTCCGTGTCCCCTGCGGGATAAACACTGTACCGGCCGAAGTTGGAGACGTAGGCGAAGCGCCCGTCCGGCGAAACCGCGACTTCATGCGGCCCTCGGCCTGTGGGCAGCTTCACCAGCACCTTTTCGGTCGCCGGGTCCACCAGCGCCAATTGGAACTCCGATTTGCATGCCACCACCACAGTGTCAGCCCACGCCCGCGGCACGAGCGCGCACACAACCAGAAACGCAACCAGCGAAATTTCGCAGCAGGTTTTCTTCATTGTGTTATCCCTCGAGCGATCCAAGATCTCGTTTCCCAATGCCGTGCGTCCGGTAAATTTCACGTTGGCGATTGGGCGCATCGTTCCTCTCAATCGGAAAGCGCAATCTCACCCCAACCCTTGAACGCGACCGTACCCCCTTCAAGGTCCCATGTCAATCTTGGATCGCCCTCGCCACAGTCGGAAGCCATGAGCGGTAGCCTGGGCGATCTCCTGACTGCTCTGAACCGTTGCATGGCTCGGCGCCGGTGCTCTTCCCAATGAGAGGGGGACTTTCGATGACTCGTTCGAGACTGTGCTATAAAAATGCCGTAAATTCCCTGCGCCACGCGCAAGGAAAGCAGTGCGTCGCATGAAACATCCACGACTGACGATTCGCTCGCTTCGAGCCGTCGCGGTTTCTGTCCCCATGAAGCTGCCGCTCGGCACGAGCGCCGTTACCGTTCGCTCCGCGCCTCTTCTTCTGATCGATATCGAAACGGAAGAAGGGATCACGGGCCGCACCTATCTGTTCTGCTACATGCCGTTAGGAGCGCAGCTCATCGCACGCGTCTTCCAGGAATTATTTTTATTAGTCAAGGGCGACACGGTTGATCCCGTGGAAATCGGCGCGAAGCTGTTGCGTCAGTTCCGTCTTATCGGTGCGCAAGGAGTCATCTGGATGGCGATGGCGGGTCTCGACGTCGCTTGCTGGGACGCGCTGTCGCAAGCGGCCGGCATGCCGCTCGCCGCGTACCTTGGCGGAAAACCCAAGCCTATCCCTGCCTATAACAGCAACGGTCTCGGCCTGATGTCTCCCGAGGCCTGCGCCGATGAAGCGGAACAGTTGCTCGAAGGCGGCTTTCGTGGAGTAAAGCTTCGCCTCGGCTACCCAACACTTGAAAGCGATCTCGCCGCAGTTCGGGCCGTTCGAAAACGCGTGCCGAGCGAAATCGCGATCATGACCGATTACAACCAGGCGCTCTCGGTCGACGAAGCCTTGAACCGTGGTCGCGCCCTTGATGTCGAAGGACTCGCCTGGATCGAAGAACCCATCCGTCATGATGACTATGCCGGATGCGCGGCAATCGCGAGCACGCTCGCGACCCCGATCCAAATCGGCGAAAATTTCATCGGCGTGCACGCCATGGAATCAGCCCTTGCCGCAAACTCCGCCGACCTCATGATGCCCGATCTCTGCAGGATCGGCGGGGTGACAGGCTGGCTGCAAGCAGCGGCGCTCGCCGCCGGAAAAGGCATCAAACTCTCGTCGCATCTTTTTCCCGAGGTAAGTTCGCACCTGCTCGCGGTTACCCCTACGCAGCACTGGCTCGAATACGTGGATTGGGCCGCACCGATTCTGGCGGAGCCCCTTCGGGTAGCCGGCGGCACCGTTACACCATCTAATCGTCCAGGAACGGGAATCAATTGGAACCAGGACGCAGTAAAGCGCTACCTGGTTGCTTAGCGCCGCTTCGCCCCTCGCATCGAAGTGGCGCAGGCTTCCAGCCTGTGGGGTTTAGTCTTTGCGAGTACGAACGCCCACAGGCTGAAGCCTGCGCCACCTCTAATTCAGCGGTTGTACCAAACATGTAGCTTTTCATTCAGGTTACTTGGCCCTGGCGGGAGTGTCGGCTGGAATCGTGATGTCCTTGTTGAAAGCCTTTTCATCAGAGGGCGCGCAAATCGCTTCCTGGATTTCATACTTCGGATTTAATTTGAGGATCTTCATTTTGACGAGCATCCAGGGTCCTGTGTAGGCCTTCGGATCATCCACCTTCATCGTGAATTCCATGGTGTTGCGGTTCACGCGGTGGTAATGCTCCTCGACGCGCAAAGCGTCACTATGGGGATGACCGAGGGGATCGAGCCAGGTCCGCTCGTCAAGCCCCGCTGTCTTCACGACCAGCGTGTCGCCTTCCCATTTCCCAACCGAGTATCCATACCACGTCGGCTCCAAATCCTTGGGAAGATTACGCCCATCAATCCAGATTGTCCGCCAGTTGTGGTTCCACTCCATGAACTGGAGAATTCGGCCGCGAATCTGAATGAACTCCATGGGTTCCGGATTCTCCAGCGACATCGCGCGCGGAAATCCCTGCGGATCGCAAATCAAGACCGGGTCATTATCCTCGGTGGGCGGAACCCTTCGGGGCCCGAAGCCGGGTTTCGCGGCGTCGAACTTCGCTTGTCCCCAAGGCGTCATCGGCGCGATCGGCCCGCTATCGATCCTGCCGCCGATCCCTTCGTGCTCCCATACGCCCGAGAGGTCATGGGAATCAAAGGCTCGCGCGCTAGCCCGGGCGGAATCTTGACGAGCAGTGGCTGATTTCTGGCTGGTCTGCGCGAGGACTCCCGGCAAAAAGAGCAGCGAGAAGCAGAACACGATTGCCAATGCAACAATAGAGACCGGGGGGAGCCCCAGCATTTGGAACGGTCTCTCACTGCTTGTCATTATCTGTTTGAAGCCGAGTCTGCTCATCGTCAAGCACCAATTTGCCGTTGATGAAGACCTTGGACATCAGGCCGTATGGCCCCCCGGCTTTGGCGGGAAAAATCGTAATCGTGATCTGGTCCCCCGGCTTCATGGTATCCCTGGACCAACCGTGCTTCGCCATAACGAAAGGAGGACGAGTTTCCGCTCCCCAATGCATGACGTTGCCTTTCGCGTCCGTCACATCGTACATAACGTACACGTGGGGATTGCCCCAGCGGAACTTCGTCACGGTTCCGGTCATGGAGAGTTCTTTCGTGGGGTCGACGATGTAGGCGGCCCGGGTTCCATGATGCGCGAACGTGGCAGTTCCAACCGCCAATACGCCGGCAAGCAAAGAGAGAGGCAACAGGAGCCTGTTTTTCATGGGACTCCGAAAAAACTGGATTTCTGTTTTGATTTCCGGACTGAGTGGGAATATACAACCGTACGCATGGGGATGCAACGATCGGGCCCCTCGCCACCCGGCGCGCATTGTCACGCGAGGCGGACAGGCATATGATGAAATGATATTTTCATGAGGACGCAACCTGCGAGGAAGGCAGAACGTCTATTGTCACACGGAACCAATGGAACGATAAAATATTCGGCTCGGAGGATTCCTCAAATGAAACGATCTGCTTGGATTCTGGCTGTCCTGATTGCAATGCTCTGGCCCGCGGGCCATTCGAACGCCCAGACCACGAAAGGGGCTGTCATATTCGAACAGCGTTGCGCCAGTTGCCACGGAAACCCGAGCAGCGCGACGCCCGCTCCCGATGTCTTGTCGCTTTGGAAGATGACCTCGGAAGGGATCTACGCTGCGCTCGGCAAGGCGCCGCACACGTCCCTCACCGGCGTTACGGACGCGGACTTGCGCGAGGTCGCCTTCTATCTGGGACGCCACAAGGTGGACATTGCGAAGATCACCGACGCCAAGCTCATGCCTAACCAGTGCCCAGGAAACTCTCCAATCGGCGACTTATCGTCGAAACCGCTTTGGAACGGATGGGGGAATGACGTCTCCAACGCCCGCTTCCAATCGGCGAAGGGAGCGGGCTTGACCGCCAGCCAGGTGCCGAACCTCAAATTGAAGTGGGCCTTCGGCTTTCCGGGCGCGGAGGAAGTTTACGGCCAGCCCACGGTCGCGGGCGGGCGTGTATTCCTCGGCGTAGACACGGGAGCGGTTTATTCCATCGACGCGGAGACCGGTTGTGTCTATTGGTCTTACCAGGCGGATGCGGGCGTGCGCACCGCGATCAGCATTGGACCTGTGAAAGGAAAAGGGGCGGCCAAGTACGGTGTTTATTTTGGCGACATCCGGGCGAACGTCTACATGCTCGATGCCTCAACCGGAAAAGAAATCTGGAAAGTAAAAGTGGAAGACCACCCCGTTGCCAAAATTACGGGCGCACCGATGCTGTACGAAGATCGACTCTACGTGCCGGTCTCTTCACAAGAGGAACGTTCCGGGGGTTGGAGCACCGTATATCCCTGCTGCACGTTTCGAGGCAGCGTCGTAGCGCTGGATGCCATGAACGGCCACACCGCCTGGAAAACCTACATCGTTCCGGATCCTCCGAAACCCACGACAAAAAATTCCAATGGTGTACAGCAATATGGCCCGAACGGCGGCGCGGTTTGGAATACGCCCACGATTGACGCAAAGAATCATGCTCTTTACATCGGCACCGGCGATGCCTACACCAATCCCGTTTCCCGCAATACGGACGCCATCATGGCTCTCGACCTGAAAACGGGCAAGGTCATGTGGTCGATTCAGGATACGGAAGCAGATGCCTGGCTTTCCGGCTGTGGAGGCGAAATCAAATCGGAAAATTGCCTTCCTCCCTCGACGATCGGCCCCGATTACGATTTTGGCGCTTCTCCCATCTTGAGGACTTTGCCAAACGGGCACCGGATTCTGGTGGCGGGGCAAAAAAGCGGCATGGTCTGGGGCCACGATCCTGACCGTGAAGGCACGGTCGTCTGGAAGGCCCAGCTGGTGAAGAAACTCGCCCTCGGCATGATTACCTTCGGCGGCGCTGCCGACGATCAATACGCCTACTTCGGTTTGCGAACGGGCGGCGTCGCGGCGGTCCGCATGGACACGGGCGAACAAAAATGGTTCACCCCGATCGAACCGGCGCCAGGTCCGGGCCCGAAGGGGGAAACGGCAGCCATCACGGCGATTCCCGGAGCCATTTTTTCGGGCGGATGGGACGGCATGTTGCGCGCGTTCTCCACAGAGGACGGACATTTACTCTGGCAATACAACATGATTCGTGATTACGATACAGTAAATCATGTCCCGGCCAAGGGCGGCTCGATGGCGGCTCCCGGCCCGACCGTCGCCGGCGGCATGGTCTTTGTCGGTTCCGGATACGTATTCACATCGGGCACGCCCGGCAACGCGCTCCTGGTCTTTGCCGCGCAGTAGCTGGAAATACTGCCACTTTCGGCCGTCGCCTCGTGCCGGCGCAGTTCCTTCGCGCAAGTCTCAGGCGCGTTCCTCTTTGCTCTCAATCTTTCACAATTTGATTGCGTACGGCATACCGGACAAGTTCGGTAACGCTGTGCAGATCTAATTTGCGCATGATGTTGGCGCGATGCGTATCCGCCGTCTTGATGCTGATGGAAAGAGACTCAGCCACTTCCTTGCTGCTCTTCCCTTCGGCGAGCAGCTGCACGATTTCAAGCTCCCGGGGAGTGAGCCGGTTTCCGGCAAATTCCTGATACCCTCCCCCGGGTCCGTCTCCTCGTACACGTCCCAGGGTCACATCAGCCGCGCGGGGCGTGAAATAGGGCCGGTGATTCGAGAGGGCTTCCACAGCCGCGATGAGATCGCGCTCCGAATCGCCCTTGACGACGAAACCGCGCGCCCCGGCGTCGATAATCTGGCGAATCAGGTTATCGGAATAATCGAAGGAGATGATCAGCACTTCCGTATTCACGAACTTCTTGCGGATTCTCCTCGCGGCTTCGATGCCGTTCAACTCCGGCATGTTGACATCCAGGATGACAATGTCCGGCTTAAGTTCCCCTGTCTTCGCCAGCGCTTCCCGGCCGTCGCGCGCCTCCGCGCAAATTTCCCAGCCTTCCCGCGTACCGAGCAATTCTCTAATCCCGATCCGCATCACGTCATGGTCATCCGCAACCAATATGCGAAGGGACATCTCAAGACTCTCCCTGCAGAAATCTGGATTAATTAAAACGGTAAAGTGCGGTAATAGTATCTCCCCCATTGAACTCTTCGACGTCGTCTCTCGCCTCCACTCCGGTCGAGATCAGGGGATCATTCGCTGACCAATAAGTTAGTCAACAATGGCCGGTAAGCGTCCAATCTTCCATACGGTAAATGCCCTAGATTCGCCTGGAGACTATTGGTAGGTGCTTCTGTAGCGGAATACCAATCCCGGCCTAAATAGCGTTGATTCATATCCTGACCATAAAAAAGTTGAAAGGGAGTTTTGGCCGGTCGCTCAATCGTTTCCTGTATAATTTCGCCTGTATCGGTTTCGCCAGATCCAATGGACACTGGGCGTGGGAATGGCACATTTCCGCGGTACGAAATTCCATGGGCATCCGCGTTGCGCTGAATCACAAGACTCTCTACCGCTATACCAGGCCGGTATGGCTCTCGCCCCATGTCGTGCGCTTGCGCCCGGCGCCGCATTGTAGGACGCCGATCCCCAGTTATTCGCTCAAGATTACTCCGGCGGGCCATTTCATTAACTGGCAGCAGGACCCCTACAGCAATCACCTGGCGCGGCTCGTCTTCCCCGACAAAACGACGGAGTTTTCCGTCGAAGTCGATCTTGTGGCGGACATGACTGTCATCAATCCCTTCGATTTCTTTCTGGAAAAATACGCGGAGGAAATTCCCTTCCAGTACGACCCGGTCGTGAAAAGAGAGCTCAGCCCTTATCTCAAGAAGCGCCGCGTAGGGCCAAAAATGGAGGCTCTGATAGCAGAAGCGCGGAAGGAAAACATTCGCACCAACGATTTTCTCGTGGACGTCAATCAGCGAATCCAAAAACGGATTAAATATTTGATCCGCATGGAGCCCGGCATTCAGAGCCCGGAGAAAACGTTGACGCTCGGAAGCGGGTCCTGCCGCGATAGCGCCTGGCTTCTGGTGCAATTGCTCAGGAATCTTGGCCTTGCCGCGAGATTCGTCTCCGGCTACTTGATCCAGCTCGCGCCCGACGTCAAATCCCTCGACGGGCCGAGCGGAACCGACAGGGATTTCACCGACCTGCACGCTTGGACGGAAGTCTACCTGCCGGGCGGCGGCTGGGTCGGACTCGATCCAACTTCGGGACTCCTCGCGGGAGAAGGACATATCCCCTTGGCGTGCTCGGCGGAGCCGGTAACCGCTGCTGCGATTTCGGGCGGGTTTTCCTATGACGATGCTTCCATCGTCAGCATGGAACCCGACGCAGAAAAGAAGAAAGCCAAAGGCAAGGACGCGTTCGAGTTTTCCATGTACGTTACGCGCATCCATGAAGACCCGCGCGTCACCAAGCCCTACACCGACGAGCAATGGACCGCGATTGAATCGCTGGGCCACCAGGTGGATGCCAATCTCACCGCGCGCGACGTGCGCCTGACCATGGGCGGCGAACCGACGTTCGTCTCCGTCGACGACATGGATGCCGCGGAATGGACGACCGCCGCGGTAGGCCCGACAAAGTACAAACTCGCGGACACGCTGATCCGGCGGCTGCGCGATCGGTTCGCT